>NZ_JAIXST010000344.1 GCF_027484545.1 Runella sp.
CTCTTAAAGCGAGAGCCGACTGAAATGAGTTTGGCTCGTAAGCGAAAGAAAGCCGCTCGCGACGATGCTTACCTTAAAACCCTGTTAAACCAACTTAACACTTGATGCAATCACCCTAGTTTTTTGATAAAATTCTTCGATTTTTGGCATAATTTTTACATAACAGAATTCCTCTTTTTTGACTCTTGCAAGTCTTTTATCAGGCATAGTTGAGTGCTGCGCGTTATGTATTATCTCAAACGGTTTTTTGGTTTTCCTTTAAGATCTATTCCCGTTTTTTGCCTTAATCGGCCAGAATGTTGATACGGTGTAATTGGTATCGCAATAATAAGCGCAAAAAAAGATACCGATTAAACATATACACCTTATACTAAACATTTATGGTCATGCTACGCAGATTTCTACAAGGTCTTGGAATGATTGCCGCGTTAGTCATTCTAAATTCAAACTTTTCAAAACTAATTGCTCAGCAGCAAACGCTTGAAAACAATCAGATTTGTATGGATCCTATTATGGGTCGAGGGCTATACATCAATGCTGTCAATACAGGTCTGTGTCTTCTTTGTAATGCTGCCAGCGGTGCCAACATCGTTGATGGCAATTTGACTAATTTCGCTACACTTACTACGGGCGTAAGCGTTTTAGGGAGAGGCTCTTCGGTGTCCGTTAAAGATTCATTGCAGTACTATCCCGGAGGTAATACGGTGGGTTTTGTCATTAAGTATAACGCTAATTTGTTAAATGCGGTAATCCTGAATCAATTGCAGATTAAAACGTATCGGAATGGGGTTTTGAAAGAAACAGCCATTTTCAGTTCAGGTACAGGACTTTTGAGTGCTTCTGTTTTGGCCAACGATAGTGGTAAACAAATTTTGACATTTACAACGACTGTGTCTTATTAGTGGTATCGCAACGGAACTTTGATCAATGGCGTCACTGACTCAACCTATATCGTGACGCAGTCAGGTAGCTATACGTTTAACAGTCCGCTCGCAAGCGGATGTCCTTCGGGCAATTGTTGCCCTGTAGTAGTAATATATGCTAATTTAGTGGCAAATGCGGATCCAGACCCCGCGCCGATTTGTTCAGGTACAAAGGTGACACTAACCGGTAGTGGCGGAGGGACTTATCTCTGGAGCACAGGAGCTACTATTCCTTCCGTTACAGTTTCTCCTACTGGTACGCAGGCGTATATACTTACCGTCACTGCCAATGGATGTTCAGCCAAAGATACTGTGGTAGTGACGGTTAAGCCAAGAATTATAAGTGGAGGGGGTAATCGTAATTTGTAATAATGCAGGTACAACCAATACCAATGCGGACGATACCTTTACTTTTGTACTCAACCCTTCGGGAGGAACTACCACTTATACTCTAAGCGGGGCTGTAGTTGCCGGTCCTTTCAATTATGGGACACCTACGGCTTTCCTGATCAGCAGCGGCAATAAAGCCATAACGCTTACGGACGCCAATGGATGTACACTCAATGTAACTGTTACAGCTCCGGCATCTTGTTTTAATTGTTCTCCTATACCGGTGTGTGTACTCGTTACAGTGAAAAAGATTCAGTAGCAATAGAGTAGGGTACAGTGTTTTAAAGGGGGGGGCACAGGTTGGAAACCCCTTTTTTATTTTTTGTATTTATTACCGCACAAAATTTTTTAAATTTGTCGAAACCTAGTTTAGGTTTGTGTTTTGTTATATTATTTTTATTTTTGGAATATGCATATTATTTTTGTGGTATATATTTTGTTATTTTATTTTTGTAATACTCCGCTACATTTTTAAAATTCATTTAATCCGCCCATTTGCGTAAAATGAGGTTTTTAAATTTTAGGAGTTATTTTTATGCGTGTATGGGCAAATCCCCAGACATTGAAACGGTTCGCCGCTGCGATAAATAGGCCATTTATGCAAAAGTCCGTTTCCAGCGAATTGACGGACGGTTCGCCGCAGCGATTGTTTTAAACTAAAATTCGTAGCGGACTATTGTATTAATAGATAAACTTTTTGAAGATACAAATGCGTTTACATGGAGACTGTCGGCTCAAGCGCAGTGTTATCAGTTCATGGCTGACTTTATTGGTCAAATCGGGCGAAAGGAGTCGGTGAAAGATGTCAATAAAATCAATCATCAGGATTTGAAGCAGACTGTGAGTATTGAAAGTCGTTATTTTGTGATTACCCAACCATTGCCAAGTGTATAATTTTTGGCACGGGAAGCTGGCATGAGTCTTTCCAAGTTTAAAAAGTGTTTTAAAGAGATTCATGGATTGCCGCCTTATGAGTATCATTTGAACCGGAAATTGGAAATTGTCAAAACCCAGCTTCTTCAAAACAAATGGTCAGTATCGGAGATTGCCTCTCAATTGGGATACACAAGTTCGGCAAACTTTGATAAAGTATTCAAGAAAAGATTCATGATGAGCCCTACGGCAATGTTGAAACTGGTTTACTATCAATAATTCAATTTTATTCCCGTTCTATAATACACATTTCTATCTTTTAACATAAAGAATATATGAGTTGGATTGTGATTCAGCGGTACGAAGACCTGCAAGCAGACGAAAAAAACTTTAGAAAACTGACTGGCTTGAAAAAAGACGAGTTTTCTACACTTTATCGCTTTTTTAAAGAGGAATGGCATTCCTATTTTGCAAATTTTACCTTCGATGGTAGCCCGAGATTACGGCGGCAAGTTTTTGTACGCAAAAACAGCATTTTTTGGGATTCTCAGGATGCACTGCTTTTTGTACTGATTTATTTAAAGGGAGGTGTTCCGCAGGAGCAATTGGCTTTTAGCTTTGGAATAGATCAACCAAAGGCAAGTAAATATCTTTCATTGATTCAAAAGCTATTACTTCAGGCAGTTGAGAAAAATCCGAATATCATTTCGAAAAGAAAACAAAAACGAATTATAGATCCAATAATGGCACGGGTAAGCGACCCTTATACCATGGTGGGAGCATAATCGGTTTTTGTCGGGAAATTTAAAGTATACTTTTTGTTGATTGGGTTTTGAAAGGTGCGGGAAAGTGTCCAAAAGATATTATTTTTGGATACTTTCCCGCACTTCCTTTTTCAAACTATCTCATGTTATCCAAAAATCCAATCACCACTTCCCTGTTCGACCTGTTTAAGGTAGGGCCCGGTCCTTCGAGTTCTCATACGATTGGACCCATGAAAGCGTCGTACAATTTTTTGCACCAGCTAAATACGCTGCCCATCGAAATTGCCCAAAAAGGAAAGCAAATTCAGATTCATCTCTATGGCTCGCTGAGTGCTACTGGCAAAGGCCATGGTACTGACCGTGCGATTGTGGGCGGCTTGTTAGGTTGGCAGCCTCACACCTGTGATCCGAAAGCGCTGAATGGGTTGATGAAAGTTCAGGAAGATAAATATTCTATTGTTTTTCAGGGGATTGCAATTTTGATTTCTGCAACAAGCCTGACGTATCACAAAGGGAAAACGGATTTTCCGCATCCTAATACAATGATTTTGCAACTTCTTGATGAGGCAGGAAATGTATTATTTGAAGGTGAGTATTATTCCGTAGGCGGTGGATTTATTCAACAAAAAGGCCAACCCCCGGAAGGAAGCACAGATCGGCAACCTGCGTATCCGTATTCGACGATGGAACAGTTGAAAGTCCATTTGAAAACAAATGGATTGGCATTGGCCCAATTGATGATTCAAAATGAGCAGGCATTGACGGGGCTTCCCGAAAAGGAGATACTAAGGAAAATTGACCAAATTCTGGACTTTATGCATAAGGCTGTGAAGCGTGGAATTCGGGCAAAGGGCATATTGCCGGGCAGTATCCGTCTTCAGCGCAAAGCTCCCGTTTTGTATGAAAGGGCAAAACAACATGCCTCAGCAACGGACAGCTTTTTGAGCTTTATGAATGCGTATTGTTTGGCCGCATCGGAAGAAAATGCCGCAGGAAGCATTGTTGTTACCGCTCCTACTTCGGGAGCCTCCGGGGTATTTCCAGGACTAACTTACCTGATGAAGTATCATTTTCATTATTCACCCCAAAAAATGCGGGATGGAATGCTGGCCGCAGCGGCGATTGGCTTTTTGGTAAAACACAATGCCAGTATTTCGGGCGCTGAAATGGGTTGTATGGGGGAAATCGGGACGGCCTCGGCGATGGGTGCTGCCATGCTTACGTATGCCGCAGGCGGAAGTATTGAAGCGGTAGAAGCAGCGGCTGAAATCGGAATAGAACACCACTTGGGCATGACGTGTGACCCTATCGGCGGCTATGTGCAAATTCCGTGCATTGAACGCAATGCCATGGGGGCTGCTAAAGCCTATAACGCGTATTTGCTGGCAATGACGGTTGAACCCGGAATGCAGAAAATCTCCTTTGACAGCGTCATCAAAGTCATGCGGGCCACAGGGCGGGATATGTCCAAAAAATACAAAGAAACCTCAGAAGCGGGATTGGCGCTGAGTGTAACGGAATGTTGATGCAGCAGGCAGTCCTCAGTTTACAGTTAGTTAGTTCAGGCTATAGTTGGATAACCGGATTAGAGAGAGTTTGCTACTGCTTACTGTGAACTGCCAATTGTAAACTGCTTACTGCCTACTGAACATTGAGCTGATAAATACCTTTCCATTGGGTGGATTTATAGCGTTTGTTGAGTTCAGGAAGTCGTTTAAATATGCGGGGCATGATATTTACTTTGTCAACGACGTAGGTAGGAGGGTCTGCTTTAAAATTGTCGAAAATGTTGATGACACTTTCGTAACTGTCTAAATTCTCAAAATCATACCTGGCTAATTCCCAATTCAGATAGGCTGTCGTGGGAAAATTGTCTTTATATTCCCCTTCATCAGCGCCGATTACCAAGATTTTTTGCTTGTTGATTTGTGGCGGAAGCAGTGCATTTTTGATTTTGAGATTTTCCAAACGCGACGATTGATTGAGCGCAAATGAGTTATTTAAAAAGGACGCTTGGTATCGGAAAAAAAGAATTGCTGCAAACACCACCATAAAAAGTATTTCGGCTAACCAACGTCGCTGCATGAGCATAAAAAAATTGACGGAAAAAAAGGCCAGCGGCGGGATAAAAATGATGAATTGCATGGGAGCAATAAAGGGCATCAAGCCAATTGAAATAAAAGCCGCAATGACCCAAATTATCATAATTTGCTGACAACGACTCTGGTAGTTGATAAAACGGGGATAGCCAAAGGTTTGGGCAAATCCCAGCCCTCCCACTAAAAAAATCCCTCCCATGGTACCTATTACTCCCAGAAAATCTTTGAGGTTATATTGGCGCGTTCGAAACGCAGACGCCAGCAAATTTTGACTGAAATCGTTGAGAGAATCACGAAAAAAGAAAAACATAACGGTCAGCGCAATCGGGAATATATAGCCAAAAAAAGCCAGCGCCTGTTGGCGAAAATTGGCCCCCGTATAGAGCAACATGGAAGCAAATGCCCATAGATAAAAAAGCTCCATAGGCAGATAAAACAGGGTCGCAACGCTTAAATAAAACCCAAGTTCAAAAACTTCGTCGGTTACTCCTTCGCGTTGCATTTGCCGAATCAGCGTTCCGTAGGCAAATAAAATAAAAGTAGTCGCCATTAAAACGGGCGATAAAGTGCTGCAGTCAAAAGATATGTTGATAAATAAAATATACAGAATGCCCGGTACGTAGTTTCGTTCGGTAAAAAGCTGCCGTTGATTGGAGATATAATTGAAATAAATGGCCTGTAAGACAATGACAATATTGGCAACAGTTCGGTGAGCAATGGGCGAACGACCGAATACTTCGTCCATTCCCCAATAGACGGCGGCCGATAAAGGGCTGAGATTGTCCAATACATCGCGGTAAAGCATAAATCCCTGTCCCATTTTCTCACCTACCAGCATCCATTGAAGCTCAGGAACCAATAAATCGGGGGTATGAATGTAAAATGGGAATTGCAGTAACACCAAAATGATGATGAGACTGAGGATTTGATACGGGGCATTAACTCTGAAAAAACTTAGCATTTTAGTAGTGAGTAGTGAGTAGTGAGTAGCCAGTAGGGGATTTAACTCAATACTAATTACCCACTACACTATACTAAAAAATTATTCCCATTCAATCGTTGCAGGTGGTTTTGAAGAAATATCGTAAACTACCCGGTTAACGCCTTTGACTCGGTTGATAATATCGTTGGAAATATCAGCTAAGAAATCGTACGGTAAATGTGCCCAATCGGCCGTCATACCATCTACTGAAGTTACGGCCCGTAAAGCTACTACACGCTCATAGGTACGTTCATCACCCATTACTCCCACACTTTGGATGGGGAGTAACATGGCACCCGCTTGCCATACTTGGTCGTATAAGCCTCTGGTTTTAAGTCCGTTGATAAAAATGGCGTCCACGTCCTGTAAAATCGCCACTTTTTCGGGAGTAATATCTCCCAAAATACGAATGGCTAAACCGGGGCCGGGGAAAGGATGACGTTTGAGAATATTTTCGGGAAGTTCTAAAGTCCGTCCAACGGCTCTTACTTCATCTTTGAAAAGAGTATTAAGCGGTTCAACTACTTTCAGTTTCATATAATCGGGCAACCCGCCTACGTTGTGGTGCGATTTAATAGTTGCCGAAGGGCCCTTCACCGAAACGGACTCAATCACGTCGGGATAGATAGTGCCCTGACTGAGCCATTTTACATCTTCAATCAAATGGGCTTCCTGGTCAAATATATCAATAAAGGCTTTTCCGATGGCTTTGCGTTTGGCTTCGGGGTCGGTGAGTCCTGCCAAGGCGTTGTAAAAATGGTTTTTTGCATCTACGCCTTTGATATTCAGACCCATATCTAAATAGGAATGGAGAACTCCCTCGTATTCATCTTTGCGCAGCAGACCATTATCAACAAAAATACAATACAGATTTTTGCCGATAGCGTGGTGTACCAACGAAGCCGCCACTGTTGAATCTACGCCACCCGAAAGGGCCATAACCACTTTATCATTGCCCAATTTGGCTTTGAGGTCGGCGATGGTGCTTTCTACAAACGAGGCCGCTGTCCAATCCTGCGAGCAACCACAAATATCAACGACAAAGTTTTTTAGAATATTTTTTCCCTCCACCGAGTGGGTTACTTCGGGGTGGAATTGAATGCCGTAGGTGGGTTCGCCTTCAATATGAAATGCCGCTACCTTGACGGAATCGGTTTCTCCGATGATTTTAAACGATTCGGGAACCGAAACGATGGTATCGCCGTGCGACATCCACACCTGAGTAAGTGGTGAAACTGTATCCAGCAGCGCAGAATGTGATTGGTGCGTAAGCATAGCCCGACCGTATTCGCGGTGTTTGGAGGCTTTGACTTCGCCGCCTAATGTATGAGCAAGCAATTGTGCGCCGTAGCAAACCCCTAACAAAGGCACTTTGCCTCGGAATAAGTTCATATCGACCCGAGGTGAACCTTCGTCACGTACGGAATAGGGGCTTCCCGAAAGGATAACTCCCTTTATATCAGGCGTAATTTCGGGGATTTTATTATAAGGGTGAATTTCGCAGTAAACATTCAGTTCGCGGACGCGTCGAGCGATGAGTTGGGTAAATTGCGAACCGAAATCAAGAATCAGAATTTGTTCGGACATAGACGTGTTTCTAAGGTGCAAAGGTAAAAAAAAGGATGTACAATGCCTTACTGGTTGGAATTTCTTTGTATTTTCGCTAAAAATAGACGCATTATGGTGCCCGCAGTTTCATCTCCGTTTACTTCTGAGGAATATCTTGCCTTCGAACGGGCAAGTCAGCATCGGCATGAATTTATTTATAATACTCTTATTGAAATGGCTGGAGCTACCAAAATCCACAATTATATTACTACAGCGTTAGTAGGGTTACTTTGGAATCTATTAAGAGGAACCGATTTTGAAGTCTTAGGCAGTGACATGCGCGTTTTCAATCCTCAGAACGGCAGCTATTTTTATCCAGATATTGTGGTAAGCAATGGCGAAGCCCAAACGATAGAAAATGATAATCTGACCAATCCGGTCTTGGTGATTGAAGTAGCTTCGCCTTCCACGGCGGTGTTTGATAAAACTGACAAATTCATTGCTTACCGCAGCATTGAAACCCTGAAAGAATATGTGCTGGTCTCCACAGAACTGCCTCAAATGGAAGTGTTTCGTAAAAATGACAAAGGGGAATGGAGCGTAGAAACCGTCCATGGGCTGGATAAAACGGCTCATTTTCGGTCGGTCGCGGTCTCAGTTTTATTGAAAGATGTTTTTGAAAAAGTATTTTAAACTCAGCCTCTTCCTGGTACATTGAATTGCTCCACCAGCCAATCGCGCTTTTGCTTCGTGACTGGCACCTGCGCCCCGTCAGACATCAACAAATAGCCACCTTCCTGTTTCACGATTTTTCGTAAAAAATGCGGATTGATGAGGTGTGAGAGATGCACCCGCACAAACCCGTTGGGCTCCAATGTCTGCTCTATTTCCTTGAGCGTACGACAGATAACGAGTTTACGACCGTCGGTCAGGTGAAAATGCGTGTAACTTGTATCGGCCATGCAACGCACAATCTGACTTATTTCGATGATTTCGTGCCCTTCGTTGGTCGGAAGCGCCATGCGCTTCGGTGGCGTTTTTGGCGATAAATGTTCGTGTAAGGTCTGTATTTGAGGAAGTTGCAGTTGCTTGATTTTCTTTTGTTGCCAGCTCACAAGCGCGTCTTTCAGATCGGTTTCTTCAATGGGTTTGAGTAGATAATTTAACGCACTCACCCGAAATGCCCTCAGGGCGTATTGGTCGTAAGCGGTGGTGAAAATGACGTCAAAGTGAAATTCATCAAACTGTTGCAGCAAATCGAAACCATTGAGGCGGGGCATTTCAATGTCCAAAAACAAAATATCAAACGACGTAACACGCATAAACTCCACCGCCGCTTCCGGTTGGTTGAACTTGGCCAAAATCTGTACGCCCATGTTGAGGCGTTTGAGCTTCATTTCCAGCACTTCCGTGGCGGGTTTTTCGTCGTCAATCAATATGGCACGTATCATTTCTTAGGTATCAATAGTGGATTCATCCAGTAGATTATATACAATCCGGACCAGCGTCCCGGTTTCTTTTCCGCGCTGCAAATCACTGATTTCGATGGAAAGTTGGTTGGGGTAATTTCGGTTAAAAAGCGCAATGCGCTGCTGTGTAATGTCCATTCCGTACGATTTTCGTTTTACTGACGAACGACTTCGCATCTCCGCCGATTTTTTTCGACCAATACCGTTGTCTTCAATTTCAAACTCAACCCGATGCTCGTCGGCCAACCGAACGCGTATTTGTACATTTTTAGTGGGTTTATCGGAAGGCATCAGGCCGTGCCAAATGGCATTCTCGACAAAAGGTTGCAATAATAACGGTGGAATGATAAGATGCTGGGTATCTACGGTTTCGCCCACTTCGATGGAATACGTAAATCCTTCACCCAGGCGCGTGGCTTCAATGTCGAGATAATACCGTAGCGCCGTCAGTTCTTCTTCCAACAGAATCGACTCTTCGCGCGAGTGGTTGAGGATCATCCGCAGCAGTTTTGAAAATTTGGCCAGGTAACCGGTCGCTTTGTGTTCGTCGTTGGATAAGATTAAATATTCCAGCGAATTGAGGCTGTTGAACAAAAAATGCGGATTCATTTGGCTGCGCAACGCCAGCATTTCGGTTTCGGCCATGCGCTTCTCGTAAAATGACTTGTGTTGAAGTTCTTCATAATAAGCCAGTTGGCTCTCGGTCTTTTCTTTTTCCAGCAAACGGTACCGGTGCGCGAGGGCCAACGAAAGCACGATGATTTCGGTCACCACGGCAAACGACAGCGTCAATAAATCATCCACATTGGCGGGAAGTTTAACGCCTTTCAGAATCACTTCGCCCGCCCTGAGCCACGCCAATACCCCAAACAATCCCAGCATACAGTTGGCCCAAATGACGTACGGAACCATCGGTGATTGGACGCTCCGACTCATCCAAACGAGCGTAATGATGTAAATCGGTAAGGCAATGAAACGACCGCCCCAAAACGAAAACTGACTGAAACCGCCGTCGTTGGTCAGCAGCATTAATAAGATATACACAAATCCATACCCCGCCAACAAAAGCGCCAGCCGACGAAACCACCGCTGCATAAGCGGGTGGGTTTTGGCGAGGTTGAGCAGTTCGGTCATAAACAATAAATAAGCTCCGATGCCCCACCAAAGCAGTGATTCCATCAGATGACTTTTGAACAAGGGCCATTCGCCGAGGCTTTGACCAAGGGGTGTGTAGGCGCGGGTTTTGAGCAATGAGAACAGAAAGCCGCAAACGATATAGCCCCAATAATAAACATAAATGCGTTGGCGGTATTGAAGATACAACAATCCCACAAACAGGACTGTCAGCGCCAATGCGCCCTGAATCCAGCTTCGATACTGAAATTCGGGCATATTTCTACGGTATTCATTCAGGGTCTTTTTTAAGTAAAAGGCTTCTTTTTCAACCTGCAAACGCAGGGAAGGCTTGGGCGATTGAGCCCCTGTCCAAAACGGCAATATACCCGCCTGATTGGAAATCTGCGCCAAGATGTCAACGGTGGTTTTCTTCGCAATGAGTAAGGGAATGTAGCGGTCATCTTCCCGCAGCGCCCACTGCGAAGAAGGCGTCATGTAGCCACTTTTGAAAGTGCTTAGTTGCCCGTTGTTCAGTACGTGAAAAACAACGATTTGATTGGCCGAAGTTACATTGACGTAAATGGTTTGAGCGGTATCGGTATCGTTATGAATCCAAAAATGCAGCCAATGGATTCGGTCGGCATACGTGCCGGTTTGTGAGCTTAGCAGCTGCCAATCCGTAAACTGTTCTGCAAAAGGTTGTGGTAAAATTTCTCGTTTTTCACGAAGGGGAGTAGTGGTAACCACAGCTTTTTCAAAGAGTGTTCTATACTCTTTGAAAAAGCTCAAACGCAGCGTATCGGGCAGGGCTTCGGCCTGAAGCGCTATCAATAGGCAAACGAATAGGAAGAGGCGGCCGAGCATCCGTGGGATATGATTTTTAGTTTTTTTCAAAGAAAATAAATTTTCATCGAATCCCTGCACTTTACCTGACCGACGGTGTGTTTGAATCCACTGAAAAGCCTTTTGACTTTATCCCGTTTTGGTTTGACTTCAAATGAGCCTTCATTAACTCAAACCCCCGCTTCGTGGATTCAAATGCTTTGTGGGTGAAATAGGACACGCAACTTTTGGCCTATAGTGGCAGATTTGGTTTGTAAATCAAGTCATTTTCACTCATTCAACGCTTAGAATAAAGATGATTACAGACGTATTTCACCACTTCTCGTCAAAGAGTATTTGCTTCACCATCACGGTTATCCTTTTTATTGAAACGTCCGTTTTTGCCCAAATACGTGTTGAAAACCCCAAACGTACCACCGAACGCAGCGTGGAAGGCCGTGTCAACAGCCGCATAGACCAAGGAATCAACAAAGGCTTGGATAAGGTGGAAGAAGGAATTGGGAATATTTTCAAGAAAAAAAGCCCCTGTACCCCCAAAGGGGGAAAAGAAGAAGACAAACAGCCTGCCGAAGAAACAACGCAAGAACAACCCGAAAAAGACGACTTAAAATCAAACAAAGAGTCTTCCTCATCGGGGCAAGTTGGGGCCAGGAAAGAGGAAAGGGAAAAATCCCCTTTTGGGGGCCAGGGGGCTTTGAAAGTGTATTCCAAGTTTGACTTTGTGCCGGGCGAAAAAGTGATTGCCCTCGACGACTTCTCTACCACGACTGTCGGCGACTTCCCGCTGGGCTGGAACACCAACTCCTCGGCAGAAGTAGTTACCCTCGACGACAGCCCTACTAAGTGGCTTTTTATGACCAAAGATGGTTTTTTTCAACCTACTTACGTTAAAGATTTGCCCGAAAACTTCACCTTAGAGTTTGATATGTACAACCGCTACGTAAACGGAAATGTGTTGACCTATCGGTTTATGATACACGCCAGCGACAACCCCAAGCGCGATTTAGCCGACAAATACATCGCCAAAAGTGGTATTTATTTTGGTTGGGGAGCAGGTACCGGTGCGGCCAGTTTTTTTGTTTATGAAAATGGTGAAGAAACGATCAAAAACGAAAATCTAAATATCAAAGAGTTGGAATGGGACGATACACCCGCCAAAGTTCGATTTTCGATTTGGCGACAAAAAACACGCTTGCGCATTTACGTAAACCAAAACAAAGTAGTGGACATTCCGCAAGCCTTCGACCCCAAAGCCAAGTACAACGTCTTCAAGCTGGGTGGGGAATATATGAATTTTGCCACTGCCGACAACAAAGATGAGTTTATGGTGTCAAATATTCGCTACGCCGTGGGTGCCCCCGACACGCGTTCCAAGCTCATCACCGAAGGAAAATTCAGCACCACGGGGATTTTGTTTGACGTCAATTCCGATAAAATCAAACCCGAATCTTACGGCGTTTTGAAGGAATTGGGCACGGTTTTGAAAGAAAATGCCACGGTAAAAGTGCGCATTATCGGTCACACCGACTCCGACGGCGAAGATGCCAAAAACCTTGATTTGTCTAAACGTCGCGCGGCCTCGGTCAAAAACGCCCTCCAAACCGAATTTGGCATTGACGCTGCCCGCATGGAAACCGACGGCAAAGGCGAAACCCAGCCCGTAGCTCCCAACACCACCGCCGAAGGTAAAGCCAATAACCGTCGGGTGGAATTCATCAAACTGTAAACATTTGATTTTCAGATGAATAATTCCTTGAAATCAATTCGAATAAGTTGGGGGATACTGCTCTCAGCGGTCATGTTTTGGCAAAATACCTACGCTCAAAGTGTGGTTATCAGTCCTAATAAAAGCATTTTTTCTCAAAATAGCACTTCCGATTCAGTGGTGATTCAAGGAAAAAGCTCAGTGCCTTTGACGTTAAAAACGGATCAGAATTTCATCATGTTACCACTTCACACCCAAAACAGCACCTTTGTTGGAGGGCTGGTAGGTCAAGATAACTTGTTGAGAATTTGGGGATATCAAGGACTGGAATTTCACCTCGATGATATTTCGGCGGCTCACTTTGAATTTGGGCGCTTTTTTGTGGGGGAATATGGGACCGCCAAAGCTGCATTGGATGTAGAGGGCACTAATGGCGTGGGGACGATACGTTCGAGAGAGCTTGATTTTGAGCAAGTTGCTGATAACGAACGACGACCTGTATTTGCGGATAAAGACGGTATTTTGCGGGTTTCAAACACCTCAAATTATTACTTGAGTTACAATTTCAGCAGCGTACAGGCCCAAGATTGGGACGACCAACTTCGCAAAGGCAGCGGATACGCGTGGTTCAACACCACGACTTTACCGAAAACCATGTATTTGCCGCTAAACTTACCCGACGAGGTGGTGATTACCAACGTGCGGATGTATGTGTGGGACAATTCAGCATCCCATATCTCTTTTGTATTGAACAAAAATACGCATACTACCAATGTCTTTACGGCCGTCGCCTCGGCGAAGAGCAACTTTAACGTAGCTTCTATTGGCAGTATTGCCGCTTCCATCAATGAAATGATTGACAATCAGACTCATTCGTATTATCTAAATATTTCATCGGATGGCAACTGGACGGGCGACACCCTCAAGTTTCACAGCCTCGTCATTACGTATCAGCACCGATAACCATTTCACTCTAACGCTCCTATCCCCATGAAAAAACTCGTTATTTTCTTCTGTTTATTGGCCGTGTTGTCGTGCAAAAAGAACGCGTTAGAGCCAAGTGAAGCCAACTGCGAAAAAGCCGCCGCCGAGTACGAAAAAGTCATCGCGGCTTGGTCGCAGGACATTGGCAACAAAACAAAATGCGAAGCCGTCAAAAAGTCATTAAACGAGATTATTCGGTCGTGCAACGTTTATACCCCCGCCCAACGGAAAGTGTACGAAGACCAAATCAAAGACATTGACTGTAACTAAAAAAAAAATAATGAAGCTACAAATCCTTCTGCCTTGCATCGCGGCTTTTGCCATAACCGCCTGCAACAACACTACGGCCAACAACGCCGAAAAAAGTACAAGTGAAACCCCAAAAACCGAAGCCGTTTCGACTTCGGGCAACGCTGATTGCCTCAAATCGCACGCCGATAAAGGTATACTCGACCAACTGTTGCCGTTGGAAGTAATCAAAAAGCACTACGATGTACCCGCCCAAGCCAAGAAAGATTATAGCTACAGCCCCGAAGCCAAAAAGCACGACAAAGACACCTACGAATATACTTGGGACAGCGGCAGAGTTCGTAAAATAAAAATGATGGGTCAAGAAATGGAATACCCCTCGCCCAATCGGGTGGGTCTGCGTTGGGTGGGCAGCGATTTGTTCATGATAACAGGCAAATCTACCCCATTAGAAAGTTTTAAAGCTTTTTATCGAAACACCACCGCCGCTGAAAAAGAAGCCGCCTTCAAAAAAGCGGGCGAGGCCATGAAAGAAAAAGGCTACGATGCCAAAACCACCGAAACTGCTACCAACATGGCCAAAGATTTATCTACCGACCAAATCACTTTCAAAGAAATAACGGGCGTGGGCGAGGCGGCTTCGTGGCGTATCAAAGAAAAAGAACTGACCGTGCTGGTAGGTAAAGTTACGTTTCAAGTCAGTGTAGAAATCAGTGCAAACGACGACGAAAATATCGCATTGGCCAAAAAACTGGCCGCCGAAGTGCTGGCAAAGTGTAAATAATTATCCCCTAATTTTCATGAAAAACCTATCTGTTTTACTCGCATTTTTCTTTTCGTATCAGCTTTCTGCCCAAGAGTGTACGGATTACTTCAAACTTTCAAAAGGCTTAAAGATAGAAATGGTCAGCTACGATAAAAAGGACAAACCCGTGGCTACCCTCAAATCGGAGGTGATTGATTATAAGCCTGTTAATGGAGGGTTTTTGTTGGTATATGATACCGAAACCTACGATACCAAAGGGCGGCTCTTGGCCAAGGGGCAAGCTTCGGGTAAGTGCAGTAAAGGCGATTACATTGCAGATGTGCGCAACATTAGCAGTGATATGATTCCAAAGGCAGCCGATATTAAAGTAAATATTGATGGCGACAAAATGGTGTATCCCGCAGGAATGAAAGTAGGAGATAAACTGCCCGATGCCACGATAAATATCGCCTCCACACTGGCGAGCGGTATGAACCTGATCAGTATCAGCGCAACGATTGCCAATCGAAAAGTAGAAAGCCTCGAAACCGTGGAAACGCCCGCTGGAAAGTTTGACTGCCTGAAAATTACGTACCTCATGAATACCAAAATGAAACTCCTTGGTAACAAGTCTTTGAGCTGCACTGAGTATTTAGCGAAGGGAGTTGGGGTGATAAAACAGGAGCAGTTTGACGAAAAAGGAAAAAAACAATCGTCAATGATGCTCACCAAGTTGGAGAAATAACCTTAGAAAGCCATGCGGATGAATTATTTTAAGTGGGTGTTGGGGTTGATTGTTTGGTGTCTGAGTGCGGGACTTTTTGCCCAAGAAAAGCTTACGAAACAGCAACAGGCAGATCTTGATAAAGCAGTGAAAGAAGCCGAAGCCGAAATGGCCAAATTCAAAGACCCGGCCTACATCAACAAACTCTTTGATAACCAGATCAAAGAGTTTAAAGCCAATGGCGCAGCTACGCCCGAACTATTGAAGGAAATAGAAAAAGCCCGCGCCGAAATGTTAAAAATGGCGAAAGGGAGTGGAGTGTCGGCTTCGCCAAAACCCGTAGCGGAGGAGCCCGACGAGCCAATCGAGACGGCTCAGGTTGCTGGTTCATCGTCACATTTGGTGAAAGTCGGGGTTTCCCATCAGGATGACTCTTTTGCGGAGCAACTCAAAACTCGCTCTTCCATACATCTGACGCTTGATATTTTTGAGCCTGTTTACC
>NZ_JAIXST010000317.1 GCF_027484545.1 Runella sp.
GGTTCGCCGCTGCGATTACCGTAGTGAGTAGGGCCATTCTTTTTTAGCTTTGTGCTGTGACAACTTGGGCAAAATAGGTACATAATCTTTGAGTTTAGTCACTCCAAAGTTAGGCATTTGCCCCCGTTGTCTATTTTTTTGTTATAGCATTACTTTGCGCGCACTGCCAGATATAGCAATAAACCAATCAAATTAATTGGTACTGTAAATAATCCGTTGCAACTAAAATTTTCAGCATGGAAAAGTCTATTCCTGATGTTCTAAGGCCTATTGCCAAAAGTGAATCTGCGTTCTGCAACGGATTATTTACAGCAACAATTAATTTAAAGAGGATAAAAATCCATACTATTTACTCAAAATATATACATCTTCTCTGTGTTCAGAAACAGAAGAATAAAACATAGGATATGAAGCATATTTCAATGTGTTGGCGGCGGAATCCTTGGCATTATTGAAACAAGACTGTTCTACTTCGTACCTTTGCCCCTCAAAAGAGCAAGCACATGAAGTTTGAAGATTATCATATCGCCCCCGAAATAAAAAAAAGCTTAGAAAATTTAGGTTTCAAACGCCCTACTGATATTCAGTTTAAGGCCATTCCTTCCATTTTGAAGGGCGAAGATGTATTGGCAATTGCCCAAACGGGGACGGGAAAAACCGCCGCTTTTGCCATTCCAATTATTCATTTGCTCAATGAACGCAAGAAAAACAGCCGTCGTCCCGACGGTGTGAAGTGCATTGTGATGGTACCTACCCACGAGTTGGCGCTCCAAATCACCGAAGTATTTAACCGATTAGGCCATTTTACGTTGGTAAAAACCTTGGGCTTATTTGGCGGCGTAGCGCAGGACCCGCAAATTGCGAAACTGGAAAAAGGCGTGGATGTGATTGTTGCTACTCCCGGGCGTCTGTTTGACTTGGTAAGTCAGGGACACCTTAAACTGGAACGTGTGGAAGTGCTGATTTTGGACGAAGCCGATCACATGCTGGATTTAGGTTTTATCAAAGACATACGCGATTTGCTCCGACATTTACCGCGTCGTCGTCAAACCCTGTTTTTCTCCGCTACGCTCGATGAAAAAATCAAGAAATTAGCGTATTCCCTGATTAACAGCGGGGCTATTCGGATTCAAATTTCCCCCAAAGACCCCGTCGCTAAGAATATTGAACATTTTGTGGCTTTTGTCGAAATGGACGATAAACGTTTTTTCTTAGAACGCATTATTAATGAACATCCCGAAAGTAAAATTTTGGTTTTTATCAGAACCAAAGTAAGAGCCGAGCGGGTATTCAGTGCGTTGGAACGTATGGGACTCAAAAGCCAAACCCTGCACGGCGATAAAGAACAAAAAGACCGTTTGTCGGCCCTGAATGATTTTAAAAGCGGCAAAGTAAAAGTGCTGATAGCGACCGACATCAGCGCCCGCGGAATTGACATTGCCAACGTTGATTACGTCGTTAACTACGATTTGCCCGAACAGGCCGAAAACTACGTTCACCGCGTAGGACGCACGGGTCGCGGCACCAATAAAGGAAATGCCGTTTCTTTTTGCAGCACCGAAGAAAAGCCCATTTTGGCCGAAATCGAAACCTTCTTGGATAAACCCATCGATGTATTGCAAATCAGCAAGTCAGAATACGAAGGCACTATTGATTTCAGTAACGAAACCGCAGGTAACGTAAAATCACTGCTCGACGAAATCGAAGCATTGGAAGCAGAGCGGAAAGTACGGAAAGGTAAAAAAATGAATCGGAAGAAGTAATTTCTCCTGCCTTAAATCATCAAATTACACCCTCGTACATCCGAATTGTCGAATCGACCGATAACCTCAAATTCCGTCGCGTCGTCGCTTGCGTAACGGCCCAAATCCTGCGTCTCGATAAAGGCGCAGGAATCCAGATTAGCTAAATCTATGACGTTAATTCCTCCGTAGCGAAAGTCGGATTGAGGCCCCGCCACTACCGTTCGGGGGTCATTGATGTCGCGTAATAAAATGCGCATCGTAGCCGATGTTTTAAAAATTCCATCGCCTTTTGAATACGATTGTGAAAGCAGTTCAGTCATTCCATATTCCGAATGAATGGTTTTGACCCCAAAAGCTTTTGTCAATACGTAATGCACTTCTTCGCGAAGCATTTCACGGCGGCGTCCTTTCATTCCTCCAGTTTCCATAACAATTAGATTTGGCATTGCCTGAATATCTGCCAATTCCTGCTTTCCTTCCGCCAAATCCAACAGGGCAAATGTTACTCCCCATACTATCACTTTTCGCCCATCGTAATTGGCCCCCAATTTTTGAAGAGTGATCAACAACTCATCCACATTATGCAGAAAAAAACCTGAAACGGGCGACTGCGTTTGCGCAATAAATTGTTCAACCATATACACCAAAGAGGAGTTATTTCGTTCAAGATAGGATGGCAACAACGCCAATAAATGGAAGTCAGTCAAAAGGCCATAGGTTTGTTCAAAAATCCCAAGACTGATGTCGTTGTACCAATCTAAATCGGCCACGTGGTGCCGACTCGTTTGGGCTCCAGTGGTGCCGCTGCTTTCAAAAGTAGTTTGAATCGCAGGTGAATCAGTCAAAATGGAATGATGCTTGAAAAAGTCGATGGGCATAAACGGAATTTCGGCCAATGAACCCACTTTTTCGGGATTTATACGTAAGTAAGTGATGTATTTTTGGTATATCGAATTGTGAAAAGCTTGATAACGAAACACCTCCAGAGCAACTGTTTCAAAGGTATCATTCGTCACCAGACGCACAGATTCCCGCAGATTTTGGTATATTGACATTAAATTGGGGCTATTTTTACTGACCGATAACGAATAACTATTAACTTTCTCCAATATTTAGAACAAAATTAACAAGAAACATGAAGGGCTTTATTCGTTTTTCTTTTACCCTATTATTATTTGCAGTTTCAACCACCGGCTGTTTTACTCCTCCAGACTATAGTCTGGTACCCGAAATCGTGTTTAACAGCATGACCAAGTTTGAAGTGATTGAACCTTTCTCCAAAGCCAAACAAGACTCGGTGGTAGTTACCATTGACTTCAAAGACGGCGACGGTGACTTAGGAGAAAGTACTGCCAATAGAAGTAACTCCCGTTACGATACTTGGGGAAACTACGAGTTGCGCACCTTTAGAAAAGTGACCGGCAATCAGTATCAGGAGGTGATTTTGGCCGCCAACTCAAAATTGTTTTTCCCGGTCTTAAAACCGGATGGCAAAAAAGGCCCCATTGAAGGAAAACTGGATTACGCCGTTTATTTTCCCTACTCTCGAAACGCCAAGTTAACTACGGTGAAATTTCAAATAAAGGTACGCGACCGCGCCTTCAACGTCAGCAACGTAGTAGAATCCGATACAATGTCAGTACCTATTTTGTTTTGATGATTGAGTGTTTATCCCTGAAATAGCTTTACAAATTTATAGTTTCAGCCTTGCAGGTAATTCCTTCTTAATTATTGAAAAGTTTGGGAAATTTTCAGCATATTTATTCAATTTGCATCAATTTTCAGGCTTCCTTGTGCCTTGATTTCATAATTCCCACCTTTTAACAATAGACTTTTAACACGTGCACTTGTCCGAATAGAAATGAGATGGTTTGAATTTAGGATAACTACATCACTTGCAGTGGGCACTCTCCCATCTTTCCATACAGCAACATCGTCCCAATTACCCGATTTCATAGTCTCGCAAAAAGTATCAGTTACGCTGACAGAAATTTTTTCACCGGTTATAGTTTTCCCTATTGTTACTACTTCGCGTTTAGAAGGAACTGTATAGTTAGAAAATTGAAAATTAGCTTTGTTGCCTTGGACCTGACCTATATAAACAGAATCTCTGTTATAAGAAACATAGGAGGTTATTTCCGATAAGTTTGTTCCTGATACATTTACATTGAAGTATTGCAAATTATAAGGAAAAACTCCTCTTTCCGGTGAAGTAATAACCAGAGGAGGCAGAGTTGTACCTTGGCTTAGCAATGGCAAGAAAAAGGGTGAATGATACGTGAGCAAAGGAGGATTGAAACCTGTCCGACAGAATTTATTTCCCAGTGGATCAGATATAAGAAGCAATCTGACCATTGTAATTACTGTCAGGTTATCTGTGGATCCCATATGCCATTGATTATTTATCTCGGATACGCAACCGACCATTCCACCTAATTGACTCTGTCTCGGAACAATCCAATCATGTTTCTCTTCCCCGAATAAAGAAGCTGGAGTGTTTCCTATTTGGCTAAAAATTGCCTCTTCAGTAGAATGAAGAATAAATTGATAACTTAAAGCTAAATTATTGTAATCCCATGATTTGTCGGTAACAATCACATGACTTGGCACTAAATTTCGAGTTTTCGACGGGCCGTTCAGCAACTTTCTAATAGCATCGCCTTCTACTCGTAAATCACTCATTGCACCGTTATCTACATACATAGCACCAAATCTCAGTAAATTAGTCAGAGTGAGAGGAAGCCAAGGGTCATATACCATGTCAGCTACCTGTGAGCCTGAATGCGGGGTGTTAATAGTAATCAGTTTTTGTATGTCACCTTTATAGGCGTCATCTTGGAGGTATAGCCTTGATAATATTCCTCCCATGCTGTGACCTATCGCCACTGCTTTTCCTGCGGCGATGCGGTGTTGAGTATGTAATGTTTCCAGTAAATTTTTTATTCCCTTAGAAACTACTGATTTATTTGTCGTGAAAAATGCGGTATTTGTCTCTGAATAATTAGTGCGACTGAGCAAATGTCTTGGGTACATAGCGGTTAATTCATCTTCCATTTTTTGGAACGTACTTATTCCTCCTTTTAAACCATGCGTCATTATTACCGGAGCATGATAAACTCTAAGCGGCCATGAATTAAGGGGAATGCTTGGTTTAGTCACATCATAAAGCTCCAAGGTTAGGTCAATAGAGGCGGTATTGATATTGTCAATGTAGGTAGGATGAAAATAGCGTTCTACCAGACTATCCGCTGTAATTGAAATAGTCTGAAAACTTCCGTAGAGGCTGGCATTATTGGAGGTATTTTCTTTGATTCTTAACTTTAATAAAAGAGGATTTTCATAGTTGGAATTTTGTACTTTGAAGAGTGAAACATCAGAACCGTCTGCACAAACTTCAAATATATTGGTAGAATTTGATGTATTACTTTTTAATGAGTGGCGATTTTTAAAATCAGGATTGACGAAACTTTGATGAAAATGCTTTATTGTTAGAGGTTGAGGGTCAAGCTTCCAAATACCTTGCTTATATTTATAAGTAATGCTATCACTACTGATTCCGGCAAAGTATAACTTATTATTAAATATGGTGAAATTAGAGAAAACCCCTAAATTTATCGAAGAAGTACCTTTAACCGAACCATCGCTACACCATAAGTATTCACCATTTGAGTTCGCCTTAATTCGATGTGCAAAATATAACCTACCATTAAAACCAAATTTATTATATAAAGGATGCAGGATTCAAGTTACAAATGCAACTTCTTGATGGTTAGTTAATTGATTAAAAATTTGATTTGGTGTTTGAAAATCATGTCTTTTTCTTGGCCTGTTATTAAGTTCATTCTCTACA
>NZ_JAIXST010000243.1 GCF_027484545.1 Runella sp.
AAGACAGGGCAGAGCGCTTTTTGTACTATTCGTTCTGTTATTGATACGCTTCTCAAAAGGAATCTTGAGGTATTACCATATCTTACTCAAATCATCAAATTACAACCTGGGTCGTAACTAATCCAATTCATTTAAAAATTAGTTTTAATTGATACTTGTGTCAAGAGCCAAGGCATGAAACAAGTATTATCAAATGTACAAAGTTTTATAGTAATATCGGTACTTCCATGACACTTTGAGAGTTGCACTTTTATCCTTCCTACCTCTTCATCGCCACCCGATACAACACAATTCCCATCAGCGCAAAAAACAGGGCACCTAAAAGTTGGTAGCCGCTTTCGCCAATGCTGCCTGCAAGTACGGGTTCAAGGTTGATTTTGGCTAAGGCATTGAAGACAGAGTCATTGACGGATAGTAACGCAACAATGACACCTGCCAAAGCGCCGCCCGCTACGAGTCCCGTCGAGAACAGATTTCCTTTGCCTAAGTCCGCATCTTCTTCTTCAACTCCTTTGCGTTTGGCGTTCCAGTCGGCGAGGGCACGCACGCAACCACCCGCAAAAATAGGCAACGTTGTGGAAAGCGGTAAGTACAGACCTACCGCAAACGAAAGGGCATTTACCCCCATAATTTCAATGGTAACGGCGGTGAAAACACCCACCAATACAAATTGCCAATCCAAGTTAAAAGACAGCAATCCTTTGATAAGCGTCGCCATGAGGGTTCCCTGCGGTGCTGGAAATTTATCGGTTCCGATAGCGTGTTGGATGCCTTGCGCCACCAAGTCGGGTGTAGGGGTATCCAATAATTTGACCGTTGCGCCAATGACCAACGACGAAACAATAACGCCGATAAACAGGGCAATTTGTTGATATTTAGGCGTTGCACCCACCAAATAACCCGTTTTTAAGTCTTGGGAAGTGTTCCCGGCGTTGGCGGCGGCAATGCAAATCATGCCTCCAATTACCAACACGGCAGGCTCGTAGAGTTTGCCCGTCAGGCCAAAGCCAATAAAAACCAACGAAGTAGCCATAATGGTCGCAATGGTCATTCCCGAAACCGGAGAGGAACTGGAACCAATAATTCCCACAATCCGACTGGCAACCGTCACGAAGAAAAACCCAAAAATAACGACTAAAATCGCAATCAGGAATTTGGTGAGCAGGCCGTCTCCCGGAATTTGGGGCAAAATCACCATCAAAATCACCAACGCCAAACAGCCGAAAATCACCACTTTAAACGACAAATCCTGCTCCGTACGAACACGTGCTGTTTCGCTTCCCGCTTTCATGGAAGCCAAGCTTTGTTGGAAAGAAGAAATAATCGTAGGAATACTTTTTAACAAAGCCATAAAACCGCCTGCCGCCACGGCACCCGCACCGATTTGGCGAATGTAAGCCCGGTAAATCGCCGAAGCCGTATCTGTAAAACTGTGCGAAGCAGGATTCCAACCGCCTGGGCCTCCCGCAGTGGCTAGGTCTTTAAGATAACCAAGTTTAATCAATTGTTCCGCAATGGTATCGGCAGGAACGAGCGTGGCCAACAACGGAATCAAACCCAACCACGCCAATAAACCACCGCCCACCAACACCGCAGAAATACGGAAACCGATAATGTAACCGACCCCCAAATATTCAGGGGTAATTTCTCCACTCACGACCGCCGACGGAAAAATCTTGCTTGCCTGCGCTGACGCTAATTTAGGAACTTCGGCAATAACGTGGAGGATTTTTTGGAAGAAAGCGTACAACATGGCCACACCCAAACCTTGGTAGGCTGTTTTGGCCAAATCGCCTCCTTTTTCTCCCGCAATCAACACCGAACCGCAAGCCGTACCTTCGGGATAAGGAAGGGTGCCGTGTTCCTGAACAATCAGCGAACGACGTAAGGGAATCATCATGAGCGTACCTAAAATCCCGCCCAAAATGGCCAACGTTAGAATGGTCCAATAATTGAAAAAATCCGCACCAATGCTTTTCCCTTCTTCGGTGGTGGATAAAAAAAGAAAGCCGGGCAAAGTAAACACCACGCCCGACGCAATGGACTCCCCTGCGGAACCGGTAGTTTGAATAATGTTGTTTTCCAGAATCGTGGTTCCTAAATACTTACGCCCCAAAGAAATGGCCAAAACGGCAATCGGAATGGATGCCGAGACCGAGAGTCCAGCTTTGAGAGATAGATAAACGGTGGCTGCCCCAAAGAGAACACCGAAAAGAACGCCTACAACGACGGATTTGACGGTAAATTCCGCCATGTTTTGCTCGTTGGGCACATAAGGCTTAAAGTCTTTGATTTCCATGAGGTGAAGGTTTAGAATTAGTAAAAATTTAGGATAGCACACTGATTTAACGGATGGAAAGGATTCTAACGGATCTTTATCTGTTTTAATCCGTACAATCCGTTAAATCAGTGTGCTATTTACTCACTTCCCTTTCCAATCAATCCACACTTTCATGCGTCCAGCTTGACGATTGTCCCATGAATAGTAAGGGATAAGCGTGAAATTCTCATTGCCGTTTTGGGCTTTGATGGTAGTGACTCCGCCTAACAATGCGGGCTCAAACGTGGTGCTGAACTGCGTCTTTTTTGATAATACCATTTGGTCGTAGTCCAGATGCCGATTGTCCTGTTCTTCAATGCAATACACCAACGGTCCGCGTTGAATGGCGCGTTTTCCTTCGTTGGCTTTCACGCGTGGGTCGGCAGCTACGACTTTGACGGGCATTTCCATGCGAAGTTTGAGTACGTCATTTTTCAACCATGTACGGTTAATGGTCGCATACCCTTTATCCGTAAGTGAATTATCAACGGCTTTTCCGTTGATTTCAACGGTGTATTTATCGCACCAAGCTGGAATACGGAGTTTCACGGCAAAATCGGCCTTGCTACTGTCGGGAGTCATTTTGAGCTCTACTTCACCTGACCATGGATAATTGGTTTTTTGAGTAAACTTTACTTTGTGGTCGCCCAATACGACTTCTGTTTCGCTGCCCACGTAGAGATTGACCCACAGCGCATCCTTAGAAGTGTTGTAAATATAGCCGCCTACCGAAGGCAACAAGCGAGATACGTTACTGGGACAACAGGCAGTGCCGTACCAAGGGCGACGGTGGTGCAGGCCAAAAGAAGCCAAGGGATTTACGTAGAAAAACAGGTTTCCTGTCAATTGCACACCTGCCAAAGCACCGTTATACAGTGAGCGTTCCAACACATCCACGTACTTAGATTCGCCCGAATAGAGATTCATACGTTGATTCCAAAATACCATCCCTACCGAAGCGCAGGTTTCGCAGTAAGCCGATTCGTTAGGTAAGTCATAATCCACCGTAAAACCTTCATTTTTAGTGGAAGAACCGATGCCGCCTGTAATGTACATATTGCGACCCGTTACATCTTCCCAAACGCGCTCAAGCGCTTGCGTATAACCGCGCTCGCCCGTTTCGGCAGCGACGTCGGCCATGCCGGTGTAGAGGTACATGGCGCGTACGGCGTGACCTTTGATGTCAGTCATATCGCGGACGGGAACGTCGTCCTGACAATAACGCGCACCGTCAAAATTTTTATCCGTCCAAATCTGACCGCGTCCGTTTCCTTTGCCGCGCTGCTCAATGAGCCAATCGGCCAATTTGAGATAGCGCTCGTCATTAGTGGTATGAAAAAGTTTTACTAAGGCTAATTCCAGTTCCTGATGCCCCGTTACCCACGGGCGATTTTGGAGGCGAAAGGTGGAGTCAAAGTGATTGGCAAAACGAATGGAAACGTCCAAAAGCTTACGTTTTCCGGTAGCATCAAAATAGGCCACGGCTCCTTCAATTAAATGCCCCAGGCAGTAATCTTCGTGCTTTTCCATATCGGTCCAGCGTTTATCAAGGCCCTTGAGGGTGTAGTAGGTATTGAGGTAACCATCAGGAAGCTGCGCGGCGGCGATCTTGTCAATCCATTCGTCGGTTTTGGCTTCGAGGATTTTATCTGGCGTAGTTTTGAGGGTGTAGGCTATGCCCTCAATGACTTTATACACGTCGGAATCATCAAAATAAATGCCTTTGTGCTTGCCGCTGCGCAGGGCAGCATTTTCGAAGTTTTTGATTCGCGCTGTCGAATCTTCGGTATACGTCATGCACACGGGCAGAGTCGCCGAGTGGACTTTTTCAATACGAGGTTTCCAGAAATAATCTTTGACCGTGACTTTGGAAAAATTGACTGGGGTAATTTGGCGTTGGGCCTGTGTGTCCGCTGCCCAAAAAATAAGTAAGAAGATGAAGAGAAGGTAAGGTTTCATAAAAAAGGGTTTTCTACCGACATAAAGCGCAAACAAGTTGCTTTTTAATGATGGGCTGAATATCGGTAGAAAACCAATCCTAAGCAATTCCCAATTCTTTGCTCACGGCACTTACCAGTTCAAATAATTCGTCCACCTCAGCTTTGACTTCTTCGGTGCATGTTTCTACTTTCCGGCGCGTATAAAGCGAAATAGGGAAACCACGTTTTTGAAGGTAATACTTGGCTACAGTTGGGTAGGCGTAATGAATGACAGGCATGGTATCAATCAACAATTGCTGAACCCGCTCAATGCCTGCCTGTTGTTCAGGATTATTATAGTTGTTGCATAACCACACAATTACCTCAGGAAAGAAATTACCCTGAATACAGGACAAGCCCGCCGAACCGGCTTTCAAAGAAGCAGCGGCGTGTTCCATATAGGCATCATAAACGCCAAAAACACGGCCTTGGGTAGCCGCAATTTTAGCTTTTACATTCTCAATATCAAGCGAGGTGTCTTTATGGTAAATCACGCGACCGGTAGCGGCCAATTCGCCCAAATTTTCGGCAGTAATAAGCCGTTTGTAAGGAACAGGACATTCGTACAAACCAAAAGAAACACCGGGAGTCAGGCTAAGCAGTTCGTGCATCCGAGCCATAAATACTTCGTCCGATTCTTCAGTAGTGGCAATCAAACTTGTAATAACAATTACAGCCTGAATGCCCGTTGCATAGATTTTTTTCACAAATTCTGCCTGTTCGTTAATGGGACCGCCGAACGTACCCGTTGCTACCACAGGAACGCGACCATTGGCTACGTCAACAACCTGCTTGGTAATGGCAAGACGTTCCTCTTCGCTGAGTTCGAACATTTCCGAAGATAGGCAATTGGCAAACAGGCCCGCCGCCCCTGCTTCGAGGTAAAATTCGGTAAGTTTGGTAAGACCGTCAAAATCAATGTCGCCGTTTTCCAGAAACGGGGTAAGCATCACAGGGATAAATCCTTGAGGAAGGGAAGTTTGCATGAGTCGTTAGGCTTTAGCCAAGCCAAAGGTATTTTTTAATGGTCCGATTTCTGTTTTTGTTTTCTATGTATCAAAAGTAGTGCATATAGGAAAATTACCAGCTATTGACTCCATAACTACTCCATTTTCTCTAAAAAAGACTATTTGATGATTTATAAAGGCGGGCTTTTCAAAGAAATTTCACTAAGTTTAAATATATAATTGTCAATTTGACAATAATATATTTCTTTTGCAGAAAGTAAGAATTCGTTTTTGCCTCTTTTAGTACTATACTGTCTTTTTGAAAAAATTTAAACTACCTTATTTTATGTCCGTTACGCTCGGAAATACCGAATATTTTAAAGGCATCTCCAAAATTCAGTTTGAAGGCCGTGAATCTGATAACCCACTGGCATTCAAGTGGTATGATGAAAATCGTGTGATTGGTGACAAGACCATGAAAGAGCACATGCGATTTGCTGTTGCTTATTGGCATACCTTCTGCGGAACAGGTGCCGATCCTTTTGGCCCCAGTACAAAAGAGTTTCCATGGGATGCAAACAATGACGCCGTAGAGCGCGCCAAAGACAAAATGGACGCTGCTTTTGAGTTTATTACAAAATTAGGGGTGCCTTATTATTGCTTTCACGATGTAGATTTGGTAGACGAAGGTCCAACCATTACCGAATACGAGCGCCGTATGCAGGCCATCGTAGATTATGCCAAGTCCAAGCAAATGGCGAGCGGCGTAAAATTGTTGTGGGGAACAGCCAATGTGTTTTCCAACCCGCGTTACATGAACGGTGCCTCGACCAATCCCGATTTCAACGTATTGGCCCGTGCGGGAGTACAGGTCAAGAATTCGTTGGATGCTACGATTGCCCTGGACGGTGCCAATTACGTATTTTGGGGTGGACGTGAAGGTTACATGAGCCTTCTCAATACCAACATGAAGCGTGAAGTTGACCACTTGGGTCAGTTTTTAACCGTAGCGCGCGACTACGCCCGTAAAAATGGATTTAAAGGAACGTTCTTTATTGAGCCTAAACCTTGTGAGCCTACCAAACACCAATACGATTACGATGCGGCAACGGTGATTGGATTTTTGCGTCAGTATGGTTTAGAAAAAGATTTCCAATTGAACATCGAAGTAAACCATGCTACCCTGGCAGGTCATACGTTCCAACATGAGCTTCAAGTAGCTGCCGACGCAGGTATGTTGGGCAGCATTGATGCCAACCGCGGTGACTATCAAAATGGCTGGGATACCGATCAATTCCCTATTAATTTGAGTGAATTAACGGAAGCGATGTTGGTGATTTTAGAATCAGGCGGTATCACACCGGGCGGTATCAACTTTGACGCTAAAACGCGCCGTAATTCTACCGATCTTGACGATATTTTCATTGCACACATTGGTGGAATGGATGCGTTTGCAAGAGCTTTGGTCGTAGCCAATGATATTTTGGTGAAATCGCCTTACAAAAAACTTCGTACAGAACGCTATTCGTCGTTTGACAGTGGTTCTGGAAAGGCGTTTGAGGAAGGTAAACTTACGTTGGAAGACCTTCACAGTCATGCAGTAGCCAATGGTGATCCGAAACAAATAAGCGGAAAACAGGAGTTGTTTGAAAATATCCTGAATCAGTACATTTAGTAAAAAGGTTAAAGTGGAGGGTGTAAGGAAACCGAACCGCTCTACTGCCCTTTATACGATAAAAAGCCGGCCGATTCTGAATCGGCCGGCTTTTTTATGGCTTTTAAGTATTATACCAATTCCGCATCCATGGTGATGTCGGTGTTCAATAATTTAGAAATCGGGCAGTTCGCTTTTGCGTCTTGGGCAGCGGCGGCAAATTGCTCGGCAGACATCCCGGGTACGGTGGCTTTTACCGATAAATGAATGTTTGGAATAGCGCCGTTTTCAAAAGTAACCGTAGCTTTTGTGTCAATGTTGTCAGGAGTAAAACCTGCTTCACCAATGACAAAACTTAGTTTCATCGAAAAACAACCTGCGTGGGCTGCGCCTACCAATTCTTCAGGATTAGTACCTACTCCATCTGCAAAACGAGTATTGAAAGAATATTGCGTGCCGCTTAAAACAGTGCTTTGGGTAGAAACTGTACCGTTACCTTCTTTGCCGCTGCCTTTCCAATTGGCTGATGCTGTTCTTTTCATGATGTTGTCTTTGATTTTATTTTAACGCGAACTTTTCAGGAGATTAGGTCAAAAAAATGGGTTTAAAGGCATAGAGAGAGAAAGAATTAGTATTTTGGATGGGACCGCCCATGCGGTTACCAAGCTTCAAAAACTA
>NZ_JAIXST010000187.1 GCF_027484545.1 Runella sp.
GTAGAGAATGAACTTAATAACAGGCCAAGAAAAAGACATGATTTTCAAACACCAAATCAAATTTTTAATCAATTAACTAACCATCAAGAAGTTGCATTTGTAACTTGAATCCTGCATTTTTATTGTAACGTTTTATCACTATTGACTGATCAGGATTAATAGTTAAAATCACAGGTTGGCTATATGATGTATCAGCAATACTGATGTATGCTTTTTTATTCCTGAGATCAAAAATATCTGATGAATTTTCTCTATTATAGAAGATGCCAATATCTCCACTTACAATAATTGGTTTTTTTGTACTGTTATTCTCAGATGAAATTGGAACTTGATAACCATAATAAGTCCCCTGACTGATAAGGAATCCATCAAATTTAGCCTGTATAAAATCTCCGTTTGGGAAAACAACTAACCCTAAGTCTTGTGGCTTTCCCTCTGAAAAAGTAGCTATTATTTTTTTGTTACCAACTAATAATTCCCCTTTACCGTTGACACAGTTTCCAGAGATACAACCTTCTTGGATTCCAGAAGATTTACCATAGACAGGCAAACTTGTTTTACTGACAATTAGTTGGTTCAATAATACGGCCTTATCGGCAGGAAAAGCGTTTTGCTTACTGGCATCTATCCAGAACTTCCACTGGAAAGCTATGGGGTCTATGTTTTGACCCAGAGCAGACATATTCAGTAAGAATAATATAAGAAAAGCAAAATGTCTCATGGACAGAAATAAGTTATTGTTAACTACATAAACTGACTAAAGTTCACTAAAGCTATAAGTAGAGACAAAAGTCTCTCCAGCAAAATAATGTTCTCTGGAAGAATCAACTACACCATTGGCGTCACGCCGTTTTATACCTCTTTTCACTTTAAATTTTGCAACCGCTTTTCCACCTTGGATTATTTCGAAGGTAAACCCTTCATTACTCAATGATTTTAGGAAATGATATGTTACGGTCGTATCACTAAAATTACCTCGAATGATAGCATTCATTATTTCTTCATTTGTCTGAGCATTATTAATATTGATAGGATATATACATTCACCATCAAAAGCAAAATAACCCTTCTTGTGTGAATATAAGAAAATGGCAATTTGAGAAAATCTAAGGTCACAAGCATTTAGTTTAAGTTCTGGTTTTGTAAAAGACCCACCTGTACAAGCACATGCTACACTATCCCCTGCTATCACAATTGGCACTTCACTATAAGTTTTATCTTCAGGGTTAATTTTAAAATAGAACTGTTTACCATATAAGGTAGCGTTTTTTAATTGAAAACCATTAAAGTCTCCTTCTAAAAAGTAAGGAATAGGATGATTAAATACAATAAAGCCTTTGCCAACAGGAATTCCATTCTTGAAAGTACAAATGATTTTTTTTGTCCTGAAAGTAATACTCCATCTCCATCAATACAGTTACCTGAAAGGCATTTGGGGGGGGCATAGGCATTATACCAACCAAAATCAGCTTGAGGGAATGAGCCTAATTTATCTTTATTGCGTTCATAAAAACGGTCAACGATCTGGTCACTTTTTTCAAGAGATAAATTTTCTAAAAATTTAGAAAAAAACCGTAACTCAGATTGTAAAGTTCTAAAGAAAGCCTTATATCCTTCCTTTAAGCGGTCATCAATTCCAAACTGAACCGAACGTTTTGTAACTAATTCATTTAAATCATTTTCGTTTAAACTTGTTAGAGTAATAGTTGGCATTATGAAGAGGGTAGAATCAATCGTGGGGTTGACTGAAATTTGATCAATTAATGTAAGTTTTTGTTCTTTAGCTATAATACCGTTTCTTACGTCGTACTCAATTCGAAATGGGTATGTACAATTCCCAATTCTTCTAAAGTCCCCATACGAAGTATAGAAATCTCCATAAGCTGCATGCTTTAATATGCCAATAACAAGATAGCTTTTTGCATCAATTCTATACTCCGTTTTGGTTTTAATATCAACCAATTCAAAATAACGATTTTCATTAATAGCTTCTCTCTTTCCTAATAGTTGCAGGTCATTAATATCAGGTAGAGGAGCTTTTTGTAAGTCGTAATCAGGATCGTCTTCTATTTTTTCTATTATTTTCTTTGAAGTAGCTATTTTTTCACTCTTTGTGTTCGTAGGGATACCTATGACCTCTGTGGCTGACCAAACCCCATGATTTCGATGCGTAACTGAAATATTACTCTCAATTTTATTACCAGTAAATTCTCTTCGACTCCCTAACTTATGCTGGATGAATGTTTTGTAATATCCTGGGTTAGTATTGGGTATATAATCAAAATTGTAGTATTTCCCTTCCTGGGAAGTAGTCTTCTGTTCTCTGGAGACATATAACGATTTTATCTCTCCAAAATATTTTACTCCATAGGCCTTATTCACCCTATCATATATAGTTGATAAAGATTGTGCCTCTACACAGAATGAAAGTATAAATAATGAAATAGTTATACCAAATCTAATTGCAAACTTAATGCTTAAGATTTGCGTGTAGCAGATTTTGTTATTGTGAATAGTTGGCAGAATTTGATTGTCCATTTTTAATTTAATCGTTAAAGTAATTATTGTGAATGATGAATTAAACTCAGTCAAACGTGTTATTAGACAAAAAACCGCTTCATTATAACTTGATGATTTTCAAAAGATTGCGGTGAATTGATCAATACATTGGGATTTAAAAGCCAATATTCACCAGTTCAACACAACAATAAAAATCATTTTGTAAACCGAAAGCAACCAAACAAAAAAACGGCAAATCTGCAACAAAAACGCTGCAAATCTGCCGAAAAAGTTATCCGGTGGTCGAGAGGGTTATTTTAGCCTCTCCTGAAACAACTTCAAGATACGCTTGTACTCATCCGTCCAACTGCTGGCTTCTACAAACCCGTGATCTTCCATGGGGTAGGAAGCCATTTCCCAGTTGTCTTTTTTCAATTCAATCAGGCGTTGCACCAATCGGTAGGAGTCTTGGATATGCACGTTTACGTCCACCATGCCGTGGCAAATCAACAAATAATCTTTCAAGCCGGCCGCGTGATAAATGGGCGAACTGCGACGATAGGCCAACGAATCAGCAGCGGGCTCGTTCAAAATATTGGCCGTGTAAGGGTGATTGTACGCTGCCCAGTCGGTCACGGGGCGTAAGGCGGCTCCTGCTTTGAACACACCCGGTTTGGTAAACATCGCCATCAAGGTAATAAAACCACCGTACGAACCGCCGTAAATACCGATGCGATTGGGGTTAATTCCGTGTTTCTCTACTAAATATTTGGCCCCATCCACGTTGTCATCCAAGTCTTTTCCGCCCATAAAACGGTAAATACCCGTGCGTACGTCGCGGCCATAGCCTGCCGAAGCGCGATAATCCATGTCCAGAACGGTATAGCCCAAATCCACCAACAGGTTATGAAATAGGTATTCGCGGAAGTATTGGCTCCACCATTTGTGGGCATTTTGCAGGTAACCGGCGCCGTGAACAAACACTACTGCCGCCCCATTTTTCTTTTTGGGAACGTACAAACGCGAGTAAATATCAATTCCATCACTCGCTTTCACGGTGATAATTTGGGGTTCTTTCCAAGCGTACGAACTGAATTCAGAAGAAAGAGACTGCGTGATTTGCGATGCCGTCGCCGTCGATTGGGCGTCTTGCAGGTACAATTCCCACGGTTTGGTAGCGGAAGAGTAACGAATTACTAATTTCGTTTCATCGGGCGAAAGAGTGGCATCGTTGGCTCCGACCATTTTGGTTAACTTAGTACGGTCTCCTCCCGTAACCGCCATTTTATAAAAATGCTGCTCACCGGGATGCACTTCATTCGATTGGAAATAAATCGTTTTTTTGTCCTTAGAAAGTTGCGCCTGCTGCACTTCAAATTTGCCCGAGGTCAACGTTTTACGCTCTCCCGTACGTACGTTGACAGTGTATAAATGCGAATAACCGGTAGCTTCCGAATGAAAGATAACGGTCTCATTATCCACCCAATCCAACCAAAAACTACCGGGGCCACCCACCCACGCTTCATCGCGCAGATGATCCAGTACTTTGAATTTAGCCGTTGTCGGGTCAAGCGAAGCAACCCAACGGTCCTTGTTATCCTGTGAGCGCAACATGACTACCAACTGCTTGCCATCTTCTGACCAGCGAGTCGTTACAAACTGCACTTTCCGGGCAGCAACCTTTTTAACTGTATCTGCTTTGTAATCTTTTATATAATCAGGCTTTGCGCTGATGCCTGTCAGGTCTTTGGTCGACGCTTCGAGAACGGTATCTTTTTTAATGTTATACACAAACAATTGTGAACTGTTTTGCGGCGCTCCTACTTTGGTACGGGCGGGTAAATCTTCGGTATAACCCGATTCCGTCACGTAACTGGGGACAACCGCCGATTTAGCTCCGGTTGCTGCTTTGGTAGAACGATAGGTGATAAAATCGGCATTGGGAGAAAGCACGATGTTATCCAATAGTGCATCGTTGGTATAAATCTCTTTCGGACGTTTGGGTTGATTCGACTTGGCAATCTTATCTCCCTCCTTTTTCTTGTCCGCGCGTTCTTTCAGCACTTCAAACAAAGCTAATTGGTCTTTTTTCAACCACTTATCCTGCTCATTGGCAGCCGCTTCCGCTCTTTTTGTTCCGGGCAAAAAGTTAGTCAGTTGAGTCAATTCTCCCGTTTGTAAGTGCAGTGAAAACAAATTGGGACCGCGTCTGAAAATGGCTTTGCTGTCATCACCGCTAAAAGTCACATTCGATTCCGGTTCGACGGTATTGGTCAGTTGCCGCGTTTGGCCGGTTTTGACGTCAATCCAATAAATGTCTCCGTCTTTGGTAAATAATTTTTGGGTAAACGCCTGATTGTAATCTCCAAATGCCGCAGGCAGCGAATTGCGTTCGGTTGGAGTTAGTTTACGGGTTTGTTTAGACGAAAGTTCATAGACATACAGCGAATCTCCCGTGTTTTTTTCGGGATTCCAGCTAAAGTAAATTTTAGTTCCGTCTTCGCTCCAATAGGGATTGGAAGGAGCTACGCCCATCCATTTGGGGTCACGCATGATTTTCTCCACCGTAAGCGGGGCGAGCGATTGAGCTAAAAGTGAATGGTGAAAACTAAAAAAAGAGACGGCAAAACACAGGGTTACAAAACGGAAAAATCGGTTCATAGTGGTTTGGATGAAGGGGTTTAAGTTTCAAAAATAGCGTTAAACTCTTAAAACAAACCAATTTCAGCCATAAAACTCTTGAATGATGAAGTAGCTTTCGTTTGAATAGATAAAAATGGAAAAACCACTACCTTTAATGCAACTTGCTGAACATATCCTGATTCAACTCTAAAACGACGCACTTTTAACACTATAAATCCCTAAATACCAATGCTTTACAAATCGAAAATTGGAAATCACAAATCGAAAATGGTATTAATAGGTATGACAAACGTCATTTTTTTGAATTTGACAAGGCAGTAGCATTGTTCATCCATCCAAACAACACACACTTTGCGACCTAAAATCAGCTATGTTTCGCCCCAAGAGGCACTGCCCTGTATCCAATCAGGGAATCGAATATTCGTTCACGGGAGTGCCCAAACGCCTACCTATTTACTCAAACATTTGGCACAGGAAGCTTCTCGTTTACAGGATGTTGAACTGGTTTCCATCACCGTGTACGGCGACGTATTTGTAGATAAGCCCGAATACCAAGGGCATTTTCATATCAATTCTCTGTTTGTTTCTGAAAGCATTCGAAAGGCAGTCAACGAAGGACGAGCCGATTATGTCCCCGTGTTTTTGAGCGAAATCCCTGAGTTATTTAACCAAGGCATTTTGCCGATTGACGTAGCTCTGGTGCATGTCTCCGTACCCGACCAACACGGCTATTGCTCTCTGGGCGTCTCGGTCGACATTGCCCGTTCGGCCGTTAACAATGCTAAATTCGTAGTTGCCCAAGTCAATCCCAATGTACCGCGCACCCACGGCGATGGCATGATTCACGCCAGCCGTTTTCACGCCATGGTGTATTGTGAAGACCCCTTGCACGAAGCCAATTTTGGAGGAGCTGTTTCGGAAAGCGATGGAAAAATCGGACAATACGTAGCCGAATTGATTGACGATGGAAGTACGCTGCAAATGGGCATCGGGTCCATTCCCAACGCCGTTTTAAAGTGTCTTTACAATCACAAAAATCTGGGGGTACATACGGAAATGTTCAGCGACGGGCTGGTTGATCTGTTTGATAAAGACGTGATTAACAATAAGTTCAAAATTATCAGCCCTAATAAAACAGTAACCGGGTTTGCTTTGGGTACGAAGGTGCTGTACAATTATGTCAACGATAATCCAGCGTTCTCCTTTCTGGACATTGACTTTGTGAATGACCCGCATATCATCAAACAAAATCCCAAAGTAGTAGCCATTAACAGTGCCGTGGAAGTGGATGTAACGGGTCAAATTTGCTCCGATTCCATTGGAACCTACCAATATTCAGGCGTAGGCGGACAAATGGACTTTATGCGCGGAGCTGCTCTAAGTCAGGGCGGCAAACCCATCATTGCGCTTCCCTCCCGCACTCAAAAAGGCGTATCCAGAATTGTGCCTTACCTCAAACAGGGCGCGGGTGTAGTCACTACGCGAGCACATGCTCATTATATCATTACGGAATACGGGGTAGCTTACCTGTTCGGAAAAAATCTTCGTCAACGGGCCAAAGCCCTGATTAACATTGCCCACCCCGACGACCGCGAAGAACTGGAACGGCAATGTTTTGAGCGCTTTAAAGCATTGTAAATGACTGAAAGTAGGGTTTCGGATTGAAAATCCGAAACAGTTACTTAAAAATCAAAACAGCCACAATCGGTCGCGACTGTGGCTGTTTTAATAAAAATAAGGAAAGTTAGATATCAGAATAATCCGTAGGATAGAAAAATCGTGTATCATTTTTAGATACGTTTTTCTGATATTCCGGCATGGCCGAAAGCTTCTTCCAATACGCATCGGCACTGAAGGCTTTCCAATGCTCATCGCGTGCCGCTCTGTTTTCAAAAGTAGTGAGGTACATCAAATTGGGCATTCGGCTACCTGACACAACTTCGGCGTAAAAAACAGCATTAAAACCCAATCGTTTAAACAAGCCAATTTCATCACCGTCGTTAAACATCTTTATCTTATTGTCCGAAATTTTCTCCGTATGGCCTTCGTAGCTCCTTAATTCATAGACGCGTTCTTTGGAAGCGGCAGTCAGTGCAGGCAAGGAAAAGTGAGGGCTTTTTTCAAACGCATTCAATAAAATCGATTCAATTCGGTCGTATGGAGGCTCGCTGAAGACCGCATCGTGATAGGCTTTGCCGTCGTTCCAATACGCTTTATCCTTTTCCAGTTTTTGTTCCAACTTAAAAAATTCGTCCCGAGAACTAAACGGAATAAAAACGTAGATCAGCTTTTCATCCGAGGGTTTAGCCGTTTCAGGGTTAATGATTGGTTTAAAAACCCCGACTTTGGAGATTCCGACTCGGTGCAATGCCGGCAGATATGCCTCTTTCAAAAAAGCGTCTACTTTTTTCTCCTGTTCCTCGGTTTTCAGGTGATAAATTTTGATTTGGTAAAAATCCCGTTTTGCCGAAGTGGCTAACACCTCAAACCCGGTCAATAAAAACGTTGCTATCAGAAGACGTGCAATTAGCTTGGACATAAAAATAAGAATTAAGAAAGAGATCAAATGAAATTTCCGCCAAAGTAACGGCTTGTTTTTCACTAATACCATCTTCCAATTCAGGTTGCTTAACTCATAATTTCCGAAGTTTGTATTCTTTCAATCGCCCCTACCTTTTCTCTGCATCAGTTAGGAAATTCCATCTCATTTTCGGAAAATTTGCACATTCCATCCAATAATTCACTGAGTCTTTCTCCCGTTTTTGTCAACGAATACTCCACCCTCGCAGGTACTTCCCGAACATTTTCGTTTCTTACAATCAGTTTGTGTTGTTCGAGAAGTTTCAAACGGTCGGCCAGAATATTGTCGCTGATGTACTTCAAATCTTCTTTCAGGCTTGAAAATCGACTATTGCCTTCTTCAATGCTGAACAGTACGTCAGTGAGCCATCGTTTGCTGAGCAGATGAATCAACTCATTAAGCGTACATTTGTCTTCCAGAAACGTCTGATTATGATAATTGGTAGAACTTAACTTTCTCATCGCCATCACTAATTATTAAAGGAGTTGTTCATTATTACCAAAATTATTGCTCTAATTTAGATTTAACCGTTCATTTGTAAATTCAATTTTATTGAAAAGAGTAAATAAAGTGGGTAACCTACTCGTATATATGCGTTGTAGCAAATTATACTTTTATGCAATACAGAAAAATTGGCATTTCGGACAAACCAGGTCAATCCGACCTTGACCTATCCGTCATTACCTTTGGAGCTTGGGCCGCCGGCGGCTGGATGTGGGGAGGGACTGAACGGAAGGACGCAGTAAAAGCAATCAGAGAATCGTACGATGCGGGCGTTACGTCCATTGATACGGCCCCCGTTTACGGTCAGGGACTCAGTGAAGAAATCGTGGGCGAAGCCATCAAAGACCTTCCACGCGACAAAGTACAAATCCTTACGAAATTCGGAATGCGCTGGGATTTGGACAAAGGCGATTTGGCTATGCACAGTAAAAATAACGACGGCAAGGCCATTGATATTTACAAATACGCTGCCAAAGAAAGCATTATCAAAGAATGCGAAGACAGCCTTCAACGCCTCGGCACCGACTATATTGACCTGTACCAAATCCATTGGCCCGACAAAACCACGCCCATTGAAGAAACCATGGAGGCAGTTTCGCAGTTAATACAGCAGGGAAAGGTGCGCTACGCGGGTGTTTGCAATTACAATGTCGAGCAAATGCGCGAAGCAGCCCAATCCATTCATCTTGCCTCTAACCAAGTTCCCTACAGTATGGTAAAAAGAGACATTGAAAAGGAAACGGTTCCTTATTGCATTGAACACGGTAAAGCTATTTTGGCCTATAGTGCCCTGGAACGGGGTTTGCTTACGGGAAAAATGAAGCCCGGCTACCATTTCGGGGCAGATGACCACCGGGCCAAGCTCTACTTTTTCAAAGATGAAAACCTGAAACGGGTAGATGCGTTTCTGGACAAAATCAAACCGCTTGCCGACTATAAAAATGCAACCCTCGGCCAATTGGTTTTGCGGTGGACAGTCGAACAACCCGGCATTACCATTGCATTGGTAGGTGCCCGCGACGCCAAACAGGCCTTACAAAATGCCGCCGCCATGAACATTGTCTTAACTAACGACGAAATTAATTTCATCACTGGGCATTTAAACCAACTGGAATTGGTTCATTAAGAGAAATCGTCTAACAATCATTGTTTATATCTCCCTTAAGCTTTTATTATTCATTTACATTTATGACAAACAACAAACCATTCCTAAAAAAGAGCCTTCCCATTGCGTTGACGGGCCTATTACTAACCGCTTCTGTCGCATTAATGAGTACAAGCGGCGGTACGGAAGAAGCCAATTCTCCAAAAAAGTTGACCGAAGCCAACTTCACCATTGACACCGTTGCCAAAGGTCTGACGATGCCTTGGGCTACTGCTTTTTTACCCAACGGAGATTTGCTCGTTACCGAGCGCGTCGGCAAATTACGTTTGGTTAAAAACGGAGTATTGGACCCCAAAGAAATCAGCGGCTTGCCTGAAGTTATGTACAAAGGTCAGGGCGGTTTGCTCGATGTAGCACTGCATCCGGATTACAATTCAAACGGTTGGATTTACATCAGCTATTCATCACCCAAAGCAGCAGGTGAAGAAGGTGACGACGGCGGTGCCAACACGGCTTTGCTTCGTGCCAAACTGAAAGACCACGCGTTGACCGATATTCAGTACTTATTTAAAGCTATCCCCAACGTAAAAGCCAACGTTCACTTCGGTGGACGGATTGTTTTTGACAAAAAAGGGTACGTATTCTTATCGCTTGGCGAACGCGGCCAAAAGGAAAATTCGCAAAACCTAAGCAGAGACCAAGGCAAAGTGGTTCGCTTGCACGAAGATGGCAAAATCCCGAGCGATAATCCGTTTGTAAAAACCGCCGGTGCACGCCCTGAAATCTGGACGTATGGTCACCGTAATCCACAGGGAATGACCATTCACCCTACTACCGGTGTCATCTGGGAGCACGAGCACGGTCCACAAGGCGGAGATGAATTGAATATTGTAGAAAAGGGCAAAAACTACGGCTGGCCTGTGATTACGTTCGGAATTGATTATGACAACAGCATCATTTCAAAAGACACGGCAAAAGTGGGTATGGAACAACCGGTTACGTACTGGAAACCTTCGATTGCCCCCTGCGGTATGACCTTCATAACGAGCAATAAGCTCAAAGAATGGAACGGCGACTTACTGGTGGGTTCTCTTAAGTTTGCTTATTTGCAACACTTGGTTGTGAAAGGCAACAAAGTGATAAGCCGCGAAATCTTATTTGAAAAAATTGGCCGCGTAAGAGATGTTCGCCAAGGTCCCGATGGCAACATTTACGTCGTGCTTGAAAACTCGGGTAAAATTGTCAGAATCAGCCCGAAAGCTTAGTTTTTTTTAGTTGTCTGTTATCCATTGCTGAAAAGCACAGTTAACAGACAACTTATTTTGATTTACTAACATTCATTCCGCATGAAGTTTTTATTATTCTCATTAACAGGGATTATCTTAGGTTCCGCAGCCCTTCCCAATCAGGACGAGGCGCTCGCCAAAAGTATTGAAAGAGGCAAAACGGTATACACTGAAACCTGCATTACGTGTCACATGGGTGCGGGAGAAGGCGTCCCTGCTACTTTTCCTCCGCTTGCAAAAGCCGACTATTTGGTAAAAACGCCCGAGAAAGCCATTGAGGCAGTCAAGTTTGGTTTACAGGGAAAAATTGTTGTCAACGGAGTTTCTTACGAAGGTATGATGCCCAATCCGGGTTTGGACAATGAAGAAATTGCGGATGTCATGAATTATATCCAAAACGCATGGGGCAATACTTCCAATAAAAAGATGATTACTGCGAAAATGGTAGAAGAGGTAAAGCAGAAGAAATAGTTCTTCTGCTTACACTCATAAAATATTTTCATTTCAGGACCGTAAAAAGTCTTTCAATTTTTCTATCTCCCAATCTTCAATCGCAGGGAAATTAGCAATCCGAAAGGTTGTATTTTTCCATTCTCCGTAGCCGTTTCCCAGCGTTATTCCTGCTTTAAACGCCGCTTTTTTGACTTCAGCGATGGATTCTAAATCACATTTTACCGCAATAACTGTATCTGAGCGAGTAGCCTGATTTTGTACCAAAGACTGCCAATTGGTTTCATTTTCCAGAAAACTATACCACGACTTAGCTCGTTTCTCACTCCTCACTCCTACTTCTTGTATATTTTCTACCTGCTCCATGACCCGCATCAGCAGATACACGCCAAGAGTATTGGGTGTGTAGTGGGTTTGGTATTTGTCAAAGTTTTCGTGCATAAACAAAAGGCTATTGTATCGTAAAACATCGTTTACTTTTCTTGCCTTTTCAAGTGCTTTAGGTGAGCAAACCATGATGCCCATTCCCGCAGGAAGACCCAGACATTTTTGAACCGAAGCAAACCAAACATCCCCCAACGTCCAGTCGAAAACCACTCCCCCGAGCGATGAGGTAGCATCAATGGCAATCAAAGCATCGGTCATGGAGCGGATTTGAGCCAATTCTTTCATCCGGATCTGAGTACCGTTAGAAGTCTCACTGTGGGTCAGACACAGGACTTCATACGTACGTAAGCGTTCCCGATTGAATTCAGCGCGGGCCGTGTCGTTTTCGTGCTCAAACAAATGATACGGCAACGTTTGGTCAATGGGAAACAGTGAACCCGAAGTTTGCGGCACAATATGCGACGCGTAACTGAACCATTTTTTCCCAAATGCGCCATTGTAATGGTGGGCACTGTCTTGAATAGTGAGCGATTGAGCAATAATTTCCCAAACCTCCGTCGCTGAAGAAACCAGATATATGGAATAATCATCCGGGATATTGAGTTTAGCGTGCATCAATCGCATAGTTTCCTTCAATACATCCATGAAACCCTGACTGCGGTGATTCATGCTCAAAATCCCCGACCGATAGGCGTCCTGCAAATAGCCTTCTACTTGCGGATAAATTTTGGAAGGACCAGGATAGAAGGTAATCATGACACAAAGTAGCTGATGGCCAACTCATATCCTTTCAGTCCCAACCCAACAATCACCCCTTTGACGCGGCTACTAAGGTAACTATGGTGACGAAACGCTTCGCGGGCATGAACGTTGGAAATATGTACTTCCACGGCAGGGGTCGTCACTGCCGAGAGCGCATCGGCAATCGCTACTGAAGTGTGAGTATATGCCCCGGCGTTAAGCACAATGCCATCAAATGAAAAGCCTACTTCGTGGATTTTATCAATGAGTGCGCCTTCGTGATTGGATTGAAAATAGTGTAATTCTACGTCAGGGAAAGTCGATTTCAGCGTTTGGAAGTATTCCTCAAAAGTCTGACTGCCGTAAATAGTAGGTTCGCGTTTGCCCAATAAATTGAGATTGGGGCCATTAATAATCAGTATTCTTTTCATAAGATTGGCGTTTTAAGCTTCTGCTGCAATATTACTACCTTCTTGGGAATAAGTACGAATGGGGAATGTGTAAAATGTCTGTCTATCAAAATTCTCGCTTTTTGTCGCTCATTCTTCCCTCCAATTCGGGCAGTATTTCTTCCGTTTCCGGCTGAACCAAAGTAGTGAATTTCCCTTTGCTGTATGGTCAGTATTTATTTAAACCGCCTTTCTGCTTTGCAAAATCACTTCGGTGATAAACAGCGGAATAGCCCAGCAAGCCCAACTCATCACGGCAAAGCGCTCCGGAAAGGTACTGATGTGCAATAGTCCCAAAAGTTGCGCAAAAAGACGAAAAGTGGTAAAACCACAGGTAATCACGTAACTCCGAACCATCCATTCGCGATGTTGGGTGATTTTGCCGTTACGAATAGAGATATAGGCCATCATCGTACTCGTTAACCACACAAAGGCCAGTCCGCTCAAACCTACGCAATAGGTAAAAGAACCGTTGGAAACAGCCGCAAGATAAAAGGCAGCTAACGAGCCGGCTAAGACACAGATGACATAGACCCGCCCTCCTATTCGATGGAGGTGTAAATAACGGTTTCTGATGCGTTCAATAAACTGAAACGGACCTACACTGATGGCAATCATACCACACACAATGTGTACTAAAAGCCCGTTGTATTTTGTCCAAAAAGTTAGGCTTTCATCCTGCGGAGCAGAAGTAAAATAATGGAGAGCATTATTGGCGATGTAATACATTCCAGCCGTAATGACAATCATCCATCCCAGCCACGAAAGGAGTGTTCTATAGGTAAAGGTGTTCATAAATAAAAGCGGTACGTCGCCACGTTTGATTTAGGATTAAGTAATAGACAAATCTCAACTAATTCAACGTCATAACTCCTCATGGTTTTTGATGATATTCTCTCATGGAATACCCTGATTTTTAGGGAGAAATTTGGAAATGATGCGTCAAAAAAGGAGATTTAGATTCCCTAAATCCTGATGAAGCATGAAAAACCGGCTACTGATTTTTCTTTTGCTGCAAAGTACGTCTGCGTTATTAGCCCAACAGACCCTATCTTTATCGGAAAGTTTGTCTCCTGACGGTATTGTACTTAATGAAGGCTGGAAATTCCACGCCGGCGATAATCCCGAATGGGCAAAGACGGATTTTGATGACTCGAAGTGGGAAAGCATTGACCCAACGAAGGATTTGGGCGATTTACCTCAGACTCGAAAAGAAGCAATTGGTTGGTTCAGGATTCGATTTAAAGTAGATAGCAGTTTGCTCAACAGGCCATTGGCGTTTCAAGTGTACCAATCCATTGCTTCGGAAATCTATTTGAATGGTAAACTTCTGAAAAAGTATGGCGTAGCCAGTCCCAAAGGGCAGAATGTCGTTGGCTTTCAGCCACATAATGAGCCCGAGGGAATTTTGTTTTCAAGTATCGAACAGAGCTTGGCGGTCCGCTTTTCAGTTCAGCCCAACTTACCGTACTTTTTTTATATCCGCCCCTACAAGGTCCTTGAATTTCGGTTCAATACGGTTAAAGGTTCTGCGTACATCAGAAGTTTAGAAACAAAACATTTCGGGTTGAATTGTTTTGAAGCCGGGCTGTTTTTGTTGTTGGCGCTGATTCACTTGATTTTCTTTATCAACTATTCGAAAGAAAAAGCCAACTTATATTTTGCCTTATCGACCTTTTCAATCGGAATGGGCCATCTCTTTTTCGGATTCATCCTTACCTCCAACTCATTGACTTTCAAAGCGTATGCTTCATCCATAGATTACCCTCTCATTCTATCCGTCTATGGGTTATTTTTATACTTGGCTGTGTGGGATTCGTTTTCAAATAAGAAGAGCTTTGTTTTTTGGTTTATTATTTTTTATACGCTGATTAGAGTTTTCACCTTCACTCTCAATTACCAATGGGGATATTTATGGGGACTGATTGTTCCCCTTTTTTTATGTAACCTCGAATCTCTACGTATCAGTTATAAGGCTTTTCGTAATCAACAAAAAGGTGTAGGCGTTATCGTTATCGGCCTTATTTCCTATTTCATCCTTTTTTTATGGTTTATGCTTATTGTGTTGCAAATAGTGCCTAATCAACCGTTTATTCAGGAATATGACTTAGGGAGCGTATTGTACAACGGCAGTCTGTTTTGTGCTCCTTTGTCATTCTCAATCTATCTGTCAAGAAAATTTGCCATTACCAGCAAGAATTTAGGACTAAAACTCATTGAAGTTCAACAACTTTCCGAAGAAAAAGAAGTCACCCTCCTCCAACAAAACGCTGAATTACAAGCCGCTTTATTACAAGGGCAAACCACCGAACGTAAACGCGTGGCCGCTGATTTGCACGACAATCTGGGCACCAGCCTCTCTGCCCTTCGCTGGAATCTGGAAGCCATCAATGCTAAAAATCTGAACAAAAACGAGCAGGAAGCCTATCAAAACCTGCATTCCATGATTGACAAAGCGTATAACGAAGTGCGTCTGTTGAGTCATAACCTGTTGCCGGAAGATTTGGAAAAACAGGGATTACAAGCTGCTTTGCAGAGTTTTGTCCGCAAAATCAACCAAAATACCTCCCTCAAATTCATCCTCTCTTTTCCCGAAAATTTCCCCCGATTATCTCCCAAAATTGAGTTTGAACTTTATAGTATCTGTCTGGAACTCATCAATAACATCCTCAAACATGCCCAAGCCACTCAGGCAAGTATTGGGTATAGAGTAGTCAGTAATAAGTTAAAATTAACCGTAACTGATAATGGCAAAGGGTTTTTTGAAAACGGCTCTACGGGCAAAGGACTGCGCAACATCGCCGAGCGCGTCAAGTCATTTGGCGGCACTTGGGAAGTAACATCAGAAGAAGGGTTTGGGGTGGTGAATGAGATTGCAGTGAATGTAAACTACTGAACCAAGCCATGTCGCATAGCGTATTTGACTACTCCCACTACACTTTTTACTCCCAGTTTCTGCATTACATTGCGGCGATGCGTCTCCACCGTAGGAATACTGATACAGAATGTATTGGCAATTTCATGGGAAGATAATTCTTTGGCTATCAATTGTATAATTTCAATTTCCCGGCCCGTCAGGTGCAAAATTGTAGCGGGTTGTGCCTCGTTCAGGTCTTCGGACGCATTGGCTGACAGTTCTTCAATAACCGCCTCACTATAATATTTACGCCCTGTAATAATCGTTTGCACGGCTTTTTCCAATTCTTCCCGCCCCGATTTTTCAGTACATAACCGTTTACTCCTGCCTTAATAGCCTCCCGAATGTGGGGAGCGTCTTCGGCCATCCTCAACAGTAATATTTTAACATCTGTGTGTTTTTTCCGCAGTTGCAACGTCAAATCTATGCCGGTGAGGTACGGCATGTGTAAATCGGAAACCGCTACGTCAATTTCATGTGCTTCGAGAAGCGGAAGTACCTGCCTGCTGTCAGTTAAAGTGAGGGCAACGGTCACATTCTCAATGGCCGAAAACAATAACCTCAAACTATCCAGTATCAACAATGAGCAATCGAGTCGGCTTAGAAAACATACTTTTTTTATTCAAAGTTAGCGTTTAATTCAAATCATTCCTCTCACCAATTTGGGTAGTTTTCTGTACTTGATTTCAGTCGGTGAAGACACCGACCGAGGCTTTAGGCTTTATGAAACAAGATTTTGCCGAATGGCTTCTTTCACCAACCCTACCACGCTTTTTACCCCCATTTTGCGCAGTAAATGTCGGCGATGAGTTTCTACCGTCGCAATGCTGATTGACAAGTGTTTCGCAATCTCTTCGGTCGTCAATTCGGCGATAATGAGTTGGAGAATTTGAATTTCTCGGTTGGTGAGGGGCATCGAAACCATGTTTTTGCAAAGTTGACCCCTTATTTTTTCATAAGTACTCATGGTTTTCCATGATATTATCTCGTGGAAAACCATGAGTTTCGGTTTTATGTCTCTTAGGAGACTTTCAGAAACATATTTAAAATACGGGAAAAACCCCGTAGCGATACGGGTTTTTTCCCGTTGTATGGTCTTTTCCAATATCGCACTTTTGCAGGGTACTTTATTCAACCTTGATCTATGACTACTTTTAAGCTTATTCAAACTCCCAATGGCGTAATAGGTCTTTATTTGCCAACACTAATGGGCAAATTATTTGTCCCTTTGCGCGAAATTATCCGCCTCGAAGGGCAGCGGAACTATACCCTGTTTGTACTGAATAATGGCAAACCGATTTTAGTTGCCAAAACGTTAGGTTTTTTTGAGGAGCTGCTGCCTGTTAATTTTGTACGGGTAAGCCGCGGTTCTGTTATCAATCTTTCTTATGTAATCCCTTTTAACGGGGGAAATATACGCCTGAAAGATGGCTATGAAATTCCTGTTTCACGCCGAAGAATCAAGCACCTTGAAGCGGTTCAGCAAGTGGCTTTATGCGTTTGATTTATCTGCCGCATATCTCTTGAAAATCACAGAATTGGCACGAATTCAAGTGCTCAGTCTTACTGAACGGTTCATCCGGATTGAGGAGCTTTTCGACAATAAATTTTCGAATGTATTTTTCAGAGTGGGCCACGTACGATTCGGCATCAGTATTGTCATCAAACCGCAATGGATTTTGAATAAAGCCCCGTTTTATATTTCGTAACGAATAAAAACCTGACGTTACTTCGTAGGTGTCTAAATGGAATTCTTTACCCCGCAAACGCAGACCCCGTTCGCGAAGCATCTGCTTGTAGATAAGGTATTGATAGAGCCATAATTGCCTGATTTTCTCATGGTTGGCATTTGTACCCGATGCCATAATTTCATCCAGTTTCTCAGGAGTTACTTTGGGAAGCTGTTCTATTTTCCCCGTTTTATAGTCAGCAACCCGAATGGTTTTGCCCAACAATTCCACTCGGTCAATTTTCCCCGCTATTTTTACCGTAAATACTTCATTCCCAATAGGCACATCAATCGTTGCCACTAATTTCTGCTCGGCAGCCAATACCACCAAACCTTCATTAGAAGTGCGTTGTTCCCGTAAGAAATCCATCACGGTTTGTTCGGCTACCTGATACAGCAAACGATTCACACCGGAATCGGCCTCATAGCCTTTAAACATCTTTTCAAATTCTTCGCGCAGAATGACCTTTATTTGCTCATCGCTGATGGGTTTATCCACCATTAAGTACTCAATATCAATGCGTTCGAGCACTTTATGAATCCACGAGCCAAAATCCGCCGATCCCATGCGTTCTTCCACTTCCTCATCTTCAGACACTCCCGCCACTCGACTGAAATAATACTGAAGCGAGCATTTCAAATATTGATTCAAATGAGTGGCATACAAGCCATCTTTGACCAAAGCAGCCTGTACAAAAGCCAGAATTTCGGGTGTTTTAGGCACCATCCATTCAGTAGCTGTTTGCAGTTTAGAATTGCCTGTTTGGGGTTTAGGGTTTAGGGTTTGTGGTTTGGGAAACTTTAAATCCCCAACTGCCAACTGTGATTCGGAAACAGTAGACTGCGCGTCTGCGGATTGCGCCGCACCGGCATACCGGTCTGCGGACTGTAAACTGTCAACTGCCAACTGTAAACTCTCCGGATTTTCCTGAAACATTACTATATGTTCCTGATAGTTGATGGAGCCATTGGCTTTGGGCACAAGTTCGTGTTGCAGTTGCAAAATAAACCGGCTTTTTTCTCCTCCATTGTAGGTATTGGGGTCGGTCACATAGACCAAATGCACATCATTAGCTCGTTGAAGGAGTCGATAAAAATGATACGACATAATGGCATCCTGGTCGCTGTATACCGGAAGTCCTGCTTCGCGGGCAATATCCCAAGGAATGAGCGAATTTTGACGCTTGGCCGCAGGAAATACCCCTTCGTTCATGGAAAGAATAATAATTTTTTCAAAGTCCAAAGCACGGGTTTCCAACATCCCTATGATTTGTAGCGGACTCACCGGCTCGCCGCTGAAAGGAATGCGCGTTTGACGAATCAGTTCGTACAAAAATGCCTTAAACGTCCGCGGGTTCAGCTTTTCAACGTGTTCGTTACTTAATGTAATTTCAAGCTGTTTGAGTAACGTATAAAATAAATAAAGATATTCCGTCTCAATGGCGTTTTGGGTATCCTTATATACCTCTCGAAGCAAGTCAATGAGCAGATAAAGGGTCTTAATGACCGTATGGGGTTTGTCGTCCCAACGGGTAAAAAGAGCTTTAAACAGCGGGTGATTTTCGCCCCAAGAGAACAGTTGGTCAGAGTCAAGATAGACTAAATTGCGTTGTTCAATCTCCCGAATGGTCGTTTGAATAATGCTGGTAACGCTTGTGTCGCGGTGTTGTAAGGCCAGAAATTCATACCGTCTTATAAACGGGTGATTCAGCACTTTTTGAACAGTTCGGTGATTGAATTTAGGAATCTTAACGGCTCGACCGTCTTTGGAACGGAACTCCGCTATCGTAAACTGAAGTTCAAACAAAGAATCTACCAACGTGAACAGCAAGGAGTTACGGAGCGTAAGCCCCATGGTTATGTTCAAATCCGTAATGCCTTCCTCCAATCCGTTGAGCATTGGGACGAGTAAGTTTTCATCGGCCAATACAATGCCTACTGGGCGTTTTTCGGTGCCACCCTGCTCGTCGGCACACCATTGTCGGTAGAGCTCCCCTGCCACTTTTGCCTGCATGGAGGCATTGGGTACGGCATACACATGTATATCTTTGGGAGTACCCAATAAATGGTTTTCGGTCCATTTCCACTCCCCTGACCAGGCAGCATCGCGGTATTTACGTAGTGATTTCCCTGCTTCGGCAAGGGGATTTTCGCGCATGTAGTAAAAATCAGCATCCCACAAAACCTCCGCCCGTTTGGCCTTGATCAAGGTCTTGATAATGGTTTCTTCCGAAGCACTCAAGGCATTGAAACCGATGAAATAGTAGTGAGTAATGAGTAGTGAGTTTTCAGTAGTGGCTTGTAAACCGGCGGGTGGAACACCGCCTGCTCCGGTCTGCGGAATTCCAAGTAAAAGTTCAGTCGCATTTTCTGCCAGTGTACGGTACGCCATACCACGGTAAGCGCGGTGGCGTGATTGAAGGTCGGCCCTGAAAAGCTCATAGACTTTCTGCAAATTGGAAAAAAGCTCAAAGTACCCTTTCAGGCGCTCCGAATCCGGAGACACGCGGCTTTTAGGCCACTCAATTTGCCAACGTTCGATGGCTTTGGCTTCGGTAATGTAGCTGAACAAATAATCGGGGTCAACGAGAAATTGGTCAATTTGGTCAAAATCACGCAACAACATGGTGGCCCACTGCAAATAACGCTCGAAAGTAATGTGTTTGTCGACCTGTTTGAATATATCGTACAGTTCAAACAACAGACTCACGTTATCGGAAATCTCTACCCCGCACCGTTGAGCCACAAAATCATCAATAGCTATTACCTCGGGAGCTAAAAAGGGACGATTGGAACACTGTGCCAAAGCGCGTTTAAAAAAATACCCCGCTCGTTGGGTCGGAACTATAATACATAAATTTTCGAGCGATTTGACATCCGGATATTTGTTAAAAATAGTCCAGGCAGATTTTTCTAAGAATGTTTCGAGCATATTTTCTTACTTAATTCTTCACTTTTTGGCGTTACCCCCTCCTTTACCACTTCACTTCATCAAATATTTATACTCAATATTTACGACTTTTTTTGTAATTTTTAATTGTTTTTTAATTTCAAGGTAACTTTTTGTAAAGTTAGTTGTTTTACAAGAGTTAGTAATAACACCATTTTGAATCACCATTTTCATTAACAAAAAACCAAACTAAATCGTATGCGAAAAATTCTACTGGTAAGCATCTGCTTATTATTGGCTGCTTGTGTTCAGCTTCGGGCACAAGAGCGAACCATCACGGGCACCGTAACAAGCAGTGATGACGGGACTACCCTTCCGGGAGTAAGTGTGGTAGTCAAAGGTACTACAAGAGGAGCTAATACGGATGCAGATGGCAAGTACAAAATCGGTGTGCCAACGGGCGGACAGTTAGTCTTCAGTTTTGTAGGTTTTGAAAAAACAACAGTTGATATCGGTTCTAAAACCGTTATTAATATTACGTTGGTTCCTGAGCCAAACAACCTCAACGAGGTAGTCGTGACGGCTTACGGCGGTTCTACCGCCAAAAGGGACATTACCGGAGCAGTGGCTCAGGTAAGCGGAAAAACCATTGAAGGCCTCCCTTTGCAAACCATTGACCGTGCGTTGCAGGGTCGTGCGGCAGGAGTTCAGGTAACTGCTACCAGTGGTCAACCGGGCGGGGGGATCAACGTTCGGGTGCGCGGTGTAGGTTCCATCAACGCTGGCAATGACCCTTTGTACATTATTGACGGAGTTCAGGTAGCTACCGGAGGATTATCCGGCGTAGCCAGCTCAAACGTTCTGTCTTCTTTAAACCCCAATGACATTGAGTCAATTCAGGTTTTAAAAGACGCAGCTGCATCCGCTATCTACGGAGCACAAGGCTCCAATGGGGTAGTATTGGTGACGACCAAACGCGGTAAGGCCGGAAGAACAAAGTTCAAAGTTTCGTTTCAGGAAGGATACACCGATTTGTTGAAAAAATTGGATGTATTAACAGCTTCAGAATTTGCCCAGCTTAAAATTGAAGGGTTTGCCAATCGCGCATTGGCTACCAATGCTAACGTAGAAACCGCACGTGCCAACGCCATTACTCAGTTCGGCGATCCTGCAACCGTTCAAAATACGGACTGGCAGAGTTACGTCTATCGTACGGGTCGTTTGCGAATGATTGATGCGTCGGCTACGGGAGGAGATGGCAAAACAAACTTCTACTTAGCGACTTCGTACAACTACCAAGAAGGTCAAATCATCAAATCTGACTTCGGGCGGGGTACGGTTCGTTTGAACGTAGATCACCAAGCCAACAAAAAATTAAAGTTTGAAACTTCAATTGGATTATCTGCTACTACCCAAAACGGTGCGATTTCCGACGGCGCGTTTATCAATAGCCCGTTCTTTTCCGCAGCGTTGATTTTCCCAAATCAACCTGTTTACAATGCAGATGGCTCTTATAATGCACCTTTGGCAGGAGCATTCAGTTATAACCCTGTGCAAAGTGTAGAATACGAAACTCGTTTTAACACGACCATTCAAACAGTAAGTAACTTTGCCCTTAACTACGAAATCATTCCGGGCTTGAAATTCCGTTCATTCTACGGAATAGACTATGCCAACAACCGCGACGATGCCTACCGTGACCCCATTGTGCCACAATTTGCTTCAACCGGTGGCAGTTCTACGGTCAGTAACCGTTATGCGCTCAACTGGAATACTGCTCAAACCCTCAACTACAACAAGCGATTTGGTACTGACCACGACCTCAGTGCATTGGTGGGAGGCGAATATCGCCAGGAAGTATTTGAAACCGTTTCAGCAACTGGCCAAGGTTTTCCCAATGGCTTGTTCCGTACGCTAGCGGCGGCGGCACGTCCTATCACCACCACGGGGACTTACAGCACTTGGCGCATTGCCAGCTTGTTTGGTTCGGCCAATTACAGTTACAAAGACCGATTGTTGGGTACGGCTACTTTGCGTTACGATGGTTCATCGCGTTTTGGTTCCAACAACCGTTATGGTTTGTTCCCGGCGGTTTCGGTGGGTTATCGTATAGCCGAAGAGGGCTTCCTGAAAAAATACTCTTGGTTAACTGAGTTGAAATTATTTGCAGGTTACGGTAAAGCAGGAAACAACAGCATTGACAACTTTGCATCACGGGCGTTGTTTGGTTTGGGAGGTCAGTACATTGATTTACCAGGTATTCGCCCGTCACAGTTAGGAAACGCCAACTTATCGTGGGAAGTAGCTTCGACCATCAACGCTGGGGTAAATTACTCATTGTTCAATGGCCGCGTATTTGGAGAAGTACAGGTGTATCGTAAAATCAACGACAAATTATTGCTCTCTCGTCCTTTGCCAGACGACAGCGGTTTTGGGTCTATTTTTGAAAACTTGGGTAAAGTTGAAAACAAGGGATTGGAAATTGAATTCAGCCACGTCAACTTCAACCGAGGCGGATTCAGATGGGAAACCAACTGGAATGTTTCTTTTCAACGTAATAAAATCTTACAATTATTGCCCGGGCAAACTAATATCGGAACGGGGCTTTGGGTAGGCCAGCCTATTTCCATCAACTGGTATCCGACGTATACGGGTGTAAACCCTGCCGATGGACGCTCCATGTGGTTGGACTCACTCGGCAACATTACTTATACTCTTCAGGCACGTGATTCAAAAATCCAGGGCTCTTCCTATGCCAAAGGCTTTGGTGGATTGACCAACCGTATCACTTACAAGGGGCTTTCGCTCGAAGTGTTCTTCCAAGGTCAATGGGGTAACCAAGTCCTGAACAACAACGGATTCTTTATGGAAAGTTCGGCATCAGCAGGTTGGAACAATATGCAAAGTCAATTAGACCGTTGGACTACCCCCGGGCAAATTACGCGCGTGCCTCGACCTTATGAAGGAGGAACCGAACCCGGTAGCAGTACCATTCAGACGTTTTCCACAAAACAACTCGAAAATGCAAGTTATATACGTCTGAAACAGGTGACCATTGGGTATGATTTGCCTTCCGGTCTGGTTAGGAAGCTGAATATGAGCCAAGTTCGAGTTTTTGCACAAGCTATCAATCTGCTGACTTGGACGGCTTATACGGGCTTAGATCCCGAAATTTTGTTTACGGAAATTGGGCGGTATCCCCAAAGCAAACAAATCACCGGCGGTATCCAAATTGAATTCTAACACCAAATTACTGTAAAAGACATGTTGAAGAAACAAGTTATAAATATACTTTTGGCAGCTTCGGCACTGGTAGCTACTTCTTGCAGCGACCTGCTTGATACTGCGCCAAAACAGTCGGTCAGTCCCGATGTAGCACTTAAAGACATCACCGGCGTTCGTTCGCTGTTGATTTCGGTCTATGACCGACTACAGCCAAACACGTATTACGGAGCAAGGATGATGGTTGCCCCCGAAATCATGGCAGACAATGTTCGTTTGACCAATACCAATTCGAACCGGTATTTCAACGAGCGTGTCAATGCCCCCAGTGCCCACATGCAACAGTTTTGGGCGAACTATGCCGCTATCAATGAAGCCAATTTTATCATTAAAGGCATTGACGGAGCCAATACAACCACTACCGAAAAAGCACAAATCAAAGGAGAAGCTCTATTCCTTCGCGCTTTGCTGTATTTTGACATGGCACGGGTATTTGCCTATGAGCCTACCAAAATCGTAGGAGGAGCTAATCTGGGTTTGATTTTGCGCACTGAGCCCACCGACGACGTATCCAAGGCTGACTTTAAATCTCGTTCAACGATTGAAGAAACCTATCAGTTGATTGAAAAAGACTTGAAAGAAGCCATTTCGTTGTTCCCTGCTACCGGCAATCGCTTCCGGGCAAACAAAGCGGCGGCCAATGCCCTTTTGGCCCGTGTTTATTTGTATTGGGAAAAATATGCCGATGCCATTACCTACGCAACGGCAGCAATTGATGCGCCCAACGGTGCTACTTTTGTAACGGGTGCCAACTATACTTCGGCGTTTACTTCAGCACCTAATCCTGAATCATTTTTTGAAATTAACTATGTTCAGGCTACTGAAAGTTTAGGGGTAAATGAGTCTATGCACTCTTTAACAACAAATCTTACCACAGGAAACTGGGCAGACGTTATACCTACCAATGAACTGTTGGCGCTTTATGAAGCTACCGATATTCGCCGTACTTCAGCTATGTTTTCAGCGACAAAAGGCGGTGAAGCCGTGGTTTTCAGCCGCAAATTCCCAGGGGCAAGAGGGCCGTTTACGGATAACATTCCGGTCATTCGTTTTTCAGAAGTACTTCTCATTCGCGCAGAAGCTTACGCCGCAACTGGTAAAGATGATTTGGCTCTGGTAGATTTGAACCGTATCCGTACCCGGGCAAGTGCAACTCCCGTAGCCGCTACGGTAAAAGGAGCAGATTTAATAGACGCTATCATGCGCGAACGCCGTTTGGAGTTGTATTTGGAAGGCCACCGTTTCTTTGATTTAAAACGCCGTGGTCAAACCATCACCAAAGCAAGCCTTTCGGCGGTGGTTCCTTACGATGATTTTCGGATTTTGGCACCGCTTCCAGTAGCTCAAGTGCAGTTGAACAAGAATCTGAAACAAAATCGCGGTTATTAATAGGCTGCTCATTTAAAATCTTAAAAACATGAAAAATAAATTCATCTGTTTTCTAACGGCAGGCGTGTTGGCATTATCGCTGAGCTCGTGCTTTGAAAATCCGACTTGGACTTATGATTTAGCCCCGGTAGTCGAATTCAAAAATCCACGGGCTGGTTTTGCTACCCAACCTACCAACAATGTTTCCAACGGAGTAGCTCAACGCACTATCCGTCAATTGCTCAAAAGAGACAGTATTTTGGTTCAATTGGTAGGTGCGCAGCGTGCCGAAGCTACTTCGATAGGGTATATCATTGATGCCAGTAAGAGTACAGCAGTAGAAAATATCAACTACCGTATCCTTGAAACCAAAGGCACCGTCACCATTCCTGCCAACAGCAGCTCGGCTTATCTGAAGTTTGAAATACTGGAAGGAATCCCAACCACAGTAGCTGCCACGCAGAATTACCCATTAGTATTGACGCTTGTTGGAAATGACCAGCTAAAACCCAGCGAAAACTACAAGACGTTCACGCTAAATATCAGAAGGTAATACCCACGAGAGAAATCTCAACAATCTAAAGCGACGCCCTGAAAGCGTCGCTTTTTTGTTTCAGTTAGCCGACACATATCTCAAATTCGTCGCGGCACCCCGTAAAACCGCTCGTTTTTTGTTAAATATGCTGTAAAATGAAGAGTGAAGAGGCTCTTGTTGCCGTAAGGAACGATTGAAGAAACTTGCTGGTTTTATATTGACTACCGCAGCGGCGGCCACTCACTCCTAACTACTCACTACTACCTTATCAATGAGCAAGCCTTTAAAATCTATTTTAACAGTCATTGTCATTTTATTAATTACCGGATTAGCGTTTTACCCCCGCTTGAAAGAATACACATCCAAGAAACCGGAAAAAGGCGCTGAAGCAGGCAAAGGCCCGGCCAGTGCAGGCGCAAAAGGCGGAGGAGGTCCCGCTCCCATTGAAATAATGGTCGTGAGCAATCAGAAAAAAAAAAAAAAAATACTTTCTACCGGTACCATTATCGCCAATGAAGAAGTCGAAATCCGCAGTGAAATAGCCGGACGCATTACTTCCATCAATTTTCGGGAAGGAGATTATGTAAAGAAAGGCACGGTATTGATTCGTATCAATGATGCGGATTTGCAGGCTCAACTTCAAAAATTTGTGTATCAGAAAAAATTAGCAGAAGTAAACGAAGAAAGACAAAAACGGCTCCTCGAAAAAGAAGCCATCAGCCAGCGCGATTATGACATCAGTTTGACGAATCTGAACAGTATCAATGCCGATATCGACAATCTGAAAGCACAAATTGCAAAAACGGTAATTAAGGCTCCTTTTGACGGCACCATTGGCTTGCGTTACGTAAGTGAAGGAAGTTATACCAACAATGCCACTCGTATTGCGACGCTTACCAACGTCAACCCTGCAAAATTGGACTTTTCAGTGCCAGCCAAATACGCTACTATCGTTCGGAAAGGAACTTCGATTACGTTTACGACTGAAAGTGGTGATGAGAAATTTCGCGGTACGGTCTACGCCGTTGAACCTAAGATTGACCCCAGCACTCGTACGCTTACCCTCCGGGCCACAAGCCCAAATTCAGCCCGAAAGCTGGTTCCCGGTTCTTTTGCACGGGTAGAAATCATACTCAGCTCGAAAGCAAACGCGATTGTAGTACCTACCGAGGCGGTCATTCCTAATTTAAGTGGACACAGTGTATTTGTGGTTCGGAATAACAAAGCCGAATCAGCCAAGGTAGAAATTGGAACCCGCAACGATAAAACGATTGAGATTATCAAAGGATTAAACGTAGGTGACACGCTCATAACTTCCGGGATATTGCAGGTGAAACCGGGCGGCGACGTGGATATTAAAACAGCAGCAAGCAAACAACTATAACATGGCTTCACTATCTACAACCAGTATTCAGCGACCCGTATTGGCAGTGGTAATGTCGCTGATTATCATCATTTTCGGTCTGATTGGGTTTTCTTATTTGGGGGTACGGGAATATCCAAGTGTGGATCCTCCCGTTATCAACGTGGCTACCAACTATACCGGAGCCAACGCCGAGATCATTGAGTCGCAGATTACCGAACCGTTGGAGGAATCCATCAACGGGATTTCGGGCATTAAGACCCTGGCTTCTTCCAGCCGGGACGGCCGCAGCAACATTACCGTTGAGTTTGATTTAGGAGTTGACTTGGAAACGGCCGCCAATGACGTGCGTGACCGTGTTTCCCGCTCTTTGGGGTTGTTACCACGCGACATTGACCCGCCGATTGTATCCAAAGCCGATGCCGATTCCAACCCAATTTTCTTCCTGAACGTAAAAAGTGATAAACGTTCGATGCTGGAACTGACCGACGTAGTGGAACGTCAGCTCAAAGAGCGTCTGCAAACTATTCCGGGCGTGAGTTCCATTCAGATATGGGGAGAAAAACGGTTTGCCATGCGTCTGTGGATTGACCCGCTTAAATTGGCTTCGTATCGCCTCACAGCCATTGATGTACTCAATGCCTTGACTCGCCAAAATATTGAGCTTCCTTCCGGAACCATTGAAGGAGCTACTACCGAATTGACCGTTAGAACGCTGGGACGTTTAACCACCGTGAACGAGTTTAATAACCTGATTGTCAAAGAAGAATCTGACCGCGTCGTGAAATTCATGGATGTAGGTCGTGCAGAACTGGCCCCCGAAAACGAACGTACATTGATGCGCCGCGATGGAGTTCCCATGGTAGGTGTAGCGGTAGTACCTCAGCCGGGGGCAAACCAAATTGCCATTGTGGATGAGGTGTACAAACGTTTTGAGCAAATCAAAAAAGAATTACCACAGGATATAGTTCCGGCCATTGGCTTCGATTATACGCGCTCGGTACGGCGTTCGATTGTGGAAGTGGAAGAAACAATCATTACGGCCTTCATTCTGGTAGCTCTCATCATTTTCATTTTCCTCCGTGACTGGCGAAGCACTCTTATCCCCCTTACCGCCATTCCGGTATCGTTGGTGGGTACTTTTTTCTTAATGTACATAATGGGATTCTCCATTAACGTGTTGACACTCTTGGGAATCGTTCTTTCCATCGGTCTGGTGGTCGATGATGCCATCGTGGTTTTGGAAAATATTTATACCAAAATCGAGGAAGGAATGGCCCCCTGGGAGGCAGCCATTGAGGGTTCCAAAGAAATTTATTTTGCGATTATATCCACCACGGTTACGTTGGCAGCTGTGTTCTTGCCCATTATTTTCTTACAGGGAGTAACGGGCCGTTTGTTTCGCGAGTTTGGGATTGTGGTCGCCGGTTCGGTGATTATTTCGGCCTTTGTGTCGTTAACGCTGACCCCGATGCTCAGCTCCAAATTACTCAAAACTCGCCACAAACAGCCGTGGCTTTACCGAGTTACGGAGCCTTTCTTCAAGTGGCTTAACAATGCCTACGAATCCTCTTTGACAGGTTTTATGCAGGTAAGATGGTTAGCGTGGGTATTGATGGCAGGATTTATTGGGGTTATCTACTTACTCTTCAAATACGACGCCATCCCCTCCGAATTGGCTCCCATGGAAGACCGCAGGGGATTTCGGGTTTCGCTCACCATGCAGGAAGGCGCTACTTTTGATTTTACCGACCGTTATCTACAGGGCTTTGCCAAAGTGGTGGAAGATGAAGTAAAAGTAAATGAACGCGCTGCACTCATTACCATTACAGCCCCCGGATTTTCGACCAATGCCACCAATACGGGCTTTGTGCGGGTGGTGTTAAGCGAGCCTGAAATGCGCCAGCGCTCTCAAATGGAGATTGCGGAAGTGATTCAGGGCAAAATCAAGAAAATATCCGGTGCCAAATCGTTTGTCCTTCAAGACCCTACAATTCAAACGGGGCAACGGGGAGCAAGCAACTTCCCAGTTTCGTACGTAATACAAGCAACGAGTTATGAAAAACTTCGCGCGGTGATTCCTGAGTTGATGAAACGTGTCAATGAAAGCCCGATGTTTCAGGGAACAGACATTAATCTCAAGTTTACAAAGCCCGAAATCAGACTTGAAATTGACCGTGATAAGGCTCAAAATTTAGGAGTTTCGATTCAGGATATTGCCCAAACCTTACAGTTGGGTCTTTCCGGACGGCGTTTTGGTTATTTCCTCATGAACGGAAAACAGTATCAGGTCATTGGCCAAATTGACCGTCCCGACCGTAACGATTTAATGGATTTAAAGTCTCTTTTTGTAAAAAGTAACCGAGGCGAATTGATTCAGTTAGACAATTTTGTAAAACTAACTGAGCAAAGTTCCCCGCCTCAGTTGTTCCGATTTAATCGTGCTTCGGCGGCTACTGTTACCGCAGGTTTAACCAAAGGAGTGACTTTGGGAAAAGCCTTGGAAGAAATGGACAGAATTGCAAAAGGAGTCTTAGATGAAACCTACACTACTGCCTTAGACGGACAATCGCGAGAATTCAAAGATAGTTCGTCCAGTTTGCTTTTCGCTTTTGCGTTGGCGTTGGTGCTGATTTATTTGATTCTGGCTGCTCAGTTTGAGAGTTTCATCGACCCCATTATTATTCTCCTTACGGTGCCGTTGGCGGTTTGCGGTGCTCTGTTATCCCTGTGGGATTTTAGCCAAACGCTCAACGTCTTCAGTCAAATCGGAATCATTACCTTAGTCGGGTTGGTAACCAAAAACGGGATTTTGATTGTCGAATTTGCCAACCAACGAAAGGAAACCGGCCTCACTGCATTGCAAGCCGTTACAGAAGCGGCGGCAGCCCGTTTCCGTCCCATTGTGATGACCAGTTTGTGTGCTATTTTGGGGATTTTGCCCATTGCTCTGGCCTTAGGTGCAGGTTCCGAAAGCCGCGTTTCCATGGGAATTTCGGTGGTAGGAGGATTGTTGTTTTCTACGATTTTGACACTTTATATCATACCCGCCATCTATTCTTACTTATCGCGCAATCGTAAGTTGAATCCGGACGAAATTGCTCAGAAAAAGTTGTTGGCGGCAGAACAAGCTTAGCCGTGCTGTTATTCCATACCCCTTTCTCGCAAGCCCCTGTTGAACAAAACCTTCGGTAGCTATATTTCTTCAAAAGGCTTAATTTTAAGGCCAATTTAAACTTAAACTTTATCATGACAAAAAAAGAATTCTGATGAGCTGCATGAGAACAAGCTTATCAATCGTGCGGGCCGAGAAGTGCCCGGCTTTCAGGAATTAATCCACCGTTTTGAGCGCAGTA
>NZ_JAIXST010000023.1 GCF_027484545.1 Runella sp.
CTACTCCTGCTGCCAACCTGTGCAAAGGGTCTCCTAATTTTATCAATTTTTCAATCCGAAAGGCTGTATCAAATAAACCAAAATCTCTATGTCTTTTAAATCTCTTCATATACAAATATCAGTCTATTATACAAATTTACTGATTTTTAGTGATGCCCTTATGTTTGTTCCCCAAGCACCCATTTTGTATATAATTGTTGTTTAATTATAAATTTCTGTTGTCAATTTAGAGTATCTCAATAAAACAAAAAAGGCTTGGCGTTGTTTGGGGAATTTTATGCCCTTAGTGGTGTTTCCACCGCCACCCTTCAATAGTTGTTTTTTACAACTATTGAAGGGTTTACTGCCCCGTCATAAACGTCCAAGTTACGTTTCCAATCGTATTGGGTTTGCCGTTTTCCGGAGCTGAAATACTGCCTTTCCATTGGCCGTCGGATTGGCGGGTGACAGAAATCGTTCGCCAACTGAATTGTCCTTTTTCGTAGTCAAATGTCTCGCCATCGTCATCGTATAGTTGGTAGTGGCCGGGTTTTTGACCGTAATGACGAATTTCAATAGCCACTTTTTGATTGGGTTTGGGCGCGTGAAGCATGACCTGCATCAGCGGGATGATGCCACCGTCTTTTACAAAAACGGGGATTTTGTCCAATCCCGGCGTTACCGTAATCACTTCGCCTTCGCCGGCCAGTTTTCCCGTGTAAAAATCGTACCATTTTCCTTTGGGCAAAACTACTTTGCGCGAGGTTTGTCCCGTGAACACCGGCGCTACCAACAGGTATTCCCCCGCCATGTATTGGTCTTTGATTTCTTTGCTGACTGCCACCGCGTAGGGATTTTCTTCCAAATTGGTGTTCACCATTTCTTTTTTGACCTCCCCGGTAAAATCAGGTTCGAGGTTCATGGCCCGAAACGGCGGTGTACCTTCAAAATGATACTTGGCAAATTCCGAATACCAGTACGGCATCATGCGCATTCGCAGTTGAGAAATTTCCTTGATTTGTTCGGCTACGTCGGGAAACGTCCACGGTTTGGTACTGCTGGCCCACGCGTTGATCATGGCCATAGGTGAAAAACAAACCGACTGAAACCGCCGTAGCCATTCTTCGCCTGTTTTGGAGGCGCGTACCTCCGGTGTCCACAACGTTCCCGTAAAACCGCTGTTAATCAATCCCGTAATAAAATCTTCGTGACTGTAATTGTCGTTGTAAATCACGTAAGGCAACGACGAAGCACCTGCGTTGGAAGCTCTGACGAGTCCGTAGGTGCGGCGGTTGTATTTATGAAATAAGTCCGTGCTTTGTTTTTGAACCAACACCCCGTACGTCTGCCGTAGTTGTTCCGCATCCAACCCCGACGGAAACGTGGCAACATCCGGCCAAAGCCAGGAATCAAAGCCGTCCACTTCGTCAATTTTATAACCGCCGACACCAATGCTGACGTGGTCTTTTTCAAATTGTCCCCAAAAAATGCTTTGGGCTTTGGGAAGGGTTAAATCAGGAACGGCTCCCACCCAAACCGAATGTGAACCCGTAAAAGGAGTGATTTTGGAATAAATAGACGCATCGGGCGAAACATACGGGTTGGTCCACAGGTTGAGGCGAATGCCTTTGCTAAGCATGTCTTTCACAAATGCCTCGGGTTGCGGAAAACGGGTTTTGTCCCACTCAAACGTACAGGGATAGGATTTGCTTTGCCAGCCGGGCTCCAGCCCGATAAAATCCAGCGGATAGCCTTTTTCTTCAAATTCAAGCGCTTCTTTTTGAACGTCTTTGTCGGAATACAGGCGGTTGACGCGCTGCGTAAAACCCAATCCCCAGCGCGGCGGCAGGCAGCCTCCGCCGTTGAACAGATTAAAACGACGGACGGCTTCCATCGTGGAGGGGCCGCCAAAAACGTACAATTCCACGCCCTCGGCAGGTACCAACATTTCTACGGCATCGGAATACGGTTGCGCCTGCCAATTTTTGTCGGTATTTCGGTCTTGTGCGGGTGGAGGGTTTTTACTGTCGGTTCGCACGGCCGTTCCTGCATACACATCCATGTAGCGGGCGGAATTCACAAAAACTCCGTAGCCTTTGGAAGATACATAAAACGGCACCGGAGCGTGCGTACGGCCATTGTCTTTGTTGCCATAATGGTCCACGTGCAGTTTCAGGATTTTGCCTCGTTGGTGTACGGTCTGAAAATTCAGACCAAAGCCGTAGAGTTGTTCACCTCGATCTAACGGAAACCGCAGATACGTTTTTCCATTTTTTACCCGTATTGAAATATCATTTTTGGACAAAGGAAACGCGGTAGTCCCCAATTTTTTTAAGGCATCACGGTTGGGTTGTGAACCTGCCGCCGTCAAAAGAGTATACGCTTCGGGTTTACCAACCGATACTTTCCAGACGCCGGGGGCTGTTTCTGTCCAATTCAGAGATTGGGCGGAAACAATACGATTTCCTAAAAACAGAAGCAGGAAAAGAAATAATCTCGGGAACAGTTTTGTCATTATTCTAAAACGTTTTTCTTACAAGACGCCCTGACTTCTCACTTACTCTATCTTTCCCTTTTCGATAAAAAATCAAACGAATCAAAAGTAGTAATGAGGTTTTATTGTCCTTATAAGTCTTTAAACCTTAATTAATCAATCAACATGAAGAAATCATATTATTTAAGTCCTTTATTGATGCTGTTGACCGTCTGTATGAGTTTTGTACAGGGTGGGAAAAAAGAAAAATGGATTTCGCTTTTTGACGGCAAATCGTTGGACGGCTGGAAAGTAGGCGAAAATGCAAGTTCATTTAAAGTTGAAAATGGAACCATTGTAGTCAATGGAGACCGAGCTCACTTGTTTTATGATGGTAAAGTGGGAGAGCACAATTTCAAAAATTTTGAATTTAAAGCCCAGGTAATGACCACTCCCGGCTCCAATTCGGGCATGTACTTTCATACCAAATACCAAGAAGGTGGCTGGCCTTCAAAGGGGTATGAAGTGCAGGTGAACAATTCCCATACTGACTGGCGCCGCACGGGAAGTCTCTACGGAATTCAGGACGTGAAAGACGTGTTTGTGGAAGACAACGTGTGGTATACCGAGCAGATTATTGTGCAGGGTAAACACATTACGATTAAAATCAATGACAAGACTGTGGTGGATTATATTGAGCCTGATGAAGTAGGAAATAAGCCCGGCGAAGGAAGAAAAATAAGCAGCGGTACGTTTGCACTTCAGGGCCACGACCCCAAGAGTAAGGTCTTTTACAAAGATATTATGGTAAAACCGCTGGCGGATTAGTAAATCCGTTGATTGGAAATAGTTTATGGTTTCGGGTAGAAATATCCGAAACTTTTTTTTGCCTCAATGATTCCAATCCGGACCATCCAATAAATGTTCCGAATGCGCATCGGGTTCCGGAGAATGAATCGAATGAGTTTCTGTGACGGTTGGAATTTCGGTATACAGGTCGTTATCCCACAAATCGTCAATTGTCTCAATCTCCGGCGTTTCCACCACCTCTATCATTTCGGCCACTTCGATTGTAGATTCAATGGGAGGCGCATTGGGGTCTAAAAAGGTTTGATAAAACGTATCGTTTCGATATTCAAGCGGCTCTCCATCCGAAAATCGCTCAAAAGATTGAGCGACTGTATCCCAATCCTGATGTAAAACGGCTTCCGTAAGGGTGGGAAATTTACTCAAACCAGGGTTGTAGGAAAAATCAAACAAAATATGCTTCTGTTTTTCCGAAAGATTTTCCCACGCAATCATGTCATGGGTAATGTTGCTGTTTTCTTCGGCAAACTGCGCCAACTGGGACCTCATACGCTGTTCGTATTCATCGACCAGCACATGGTCAAACAATGCCTGTTGTTGGTCTTCCGTAATATACAACTCATGACGATGCTCATTCACCCATAGTTGGGCTTCGTCGCCCGTTTTGCCTGCCGCATTCATAAATAATTCGGCCGTTTGCGGTGGAATACCCGCTTTGGTCAAATCTTGGTAAATCTCGGCAGGCGTGCGCCCGCCCATGTCGTAGCCCGGGCCAATCGTAACACCGGACAATCCCCCTGGAAAATGCGGAATGAGACTTTGGCCCTGATGCCCAATCTCTTGGTTGTATGTGAACGCGTACCTTGACATTTGACACTTCATTTAAGATGATAACAAAATTAACATGCTTTACAGGACAATCCCTAACCGTAAACTCAAAAGGTTAAATATCCTTAATTTTTTCAAAACATTGTTTGTTAAACGATTGATAATCAAACTATAAACTACTAACTATAAACTGTAAACCCTAAACTGTAAACTGCAAACCCTAAACCGCAAACTATAAACTGTAAACTTCTACTAACTTTGTGGCGTGAAAAAGTGGCTATATATCGTTTTTTGCGGCTTTTGGTCGATCACTGCTTACGGTCAAATCAGAATGCCGACGAGTGGAACGTTTGGCGGCAACCAACGGGGAGGCGGTGCCGGACAGAGCGGAGGACAGGTCAAGATAGATGACTCTACGAAAGTTATCTATGGGCCTCGTACTGCGCGTTACTTTTTGGAAGAAGATGTGTTCAATAATCACAAGACGCTCTATCAGATTGATACGTCTTATGACGCATTTCATCGGTACAACTTCGTACAGCGGGCTGATTTTCAATTGGTTGATTTAGGTAATTTAGGAACAGCCTCCCGTCCCGTGTTTTATCGCCCCGTGGAGCAGTTGGGTGCTCAATTTGGCTACGATGCCTATACGCCTTACGCCTATCCAAACAACGAAGTTAAGTTTTTTGATACCAAGTCGCCTTACACGAATCTGTACTTGGCCTTGGGGGGATTGGGCCAGAATATTGTCCGTTTTGACCACAGTCAGAACCTATCCCCACGCCTTAATTTGGGAATCAATGCCCAACGATTTACAACCAATAAGTATTTTGGGACCAGCGGCTCGGCAGATCCTCAAAATAATTTGACTCAAAACTGGGGATTTGTATTTCATGGTAACTACCGTTCCAAAGACGAAAAATACCTTGTGATGGGACAGTTCAACCACTTGAATCACAGTGCCTACGAGCAGGGAGGGATGTCGCCCGATACGCTTAATTTTAAAAGAGACGGAAGTATAGAATACAACAATCCCTCCGCTATCCTAAAAACCGCCCAATCGTGGGAACGGCGCAACAATTGGCACATTTTTCAGCAATACGTGTTGGCGCAGGGTTTTCAGGTGTATCATATATTTGACTACAAACGAAGCATCGACATCTACGCCGATAAAGATTTAAGTCAGGCGCAGAAATACGATTTTTACCAAAACTATTACTATAATCAAACGGATACCCGGCAGGATGTAAGTTTTCGGTTATTTGAAAATAAATTTGGTATCAAAGGGCGCTATCAGGGATTCAATTATCGGGCGCACTATCGGCAACGTATTGTCCGGATGACCGGCAGTTATAACACTACGGATAGCACAAGTACCACCGGCACCTATCGTCTGAGTCGTTTTGAGAATTTTGTGGGATTATGGCTGGCTTACTACCTCAAAGACAGCACCCAACGCGCTACCGCCGAGTTTGAATATTTGCTGGGACGGGATTTTAAAGTCAAAGGAGAAGTGGTCAGTAAGTGGTTTACTGCCGGCTATTATTCGGTTTTTTCTTCTCCTACTTTGCTTCAGCAATTATACAACAGCAATCACCTTCGCTGGGATAATACCTCTCGATTGGTCAATTCCAACAACATCTACGGCCAAATTAACCTCAATACCAAACGTATTCGGTTCAGTCCGCGGATAGATTACCATTTGATTAACAACTACTTTTACTACGATACGGCGGCCATAGCCCGACAGTTTACGAGCGCGTTCAGTGTGTTGCGAATAGGAGCCCAGACGGAGTGGCGACCCGGAAAATTTCAGTTTTGGGCGCAGACGTATTATACCTTGGCTTCCAACAATACTATCATTCGGATTCCTCGCTTTTTTGCTAATTTCAGAGCTGCTTTCGATTTCAAGTATTACAATCTTTTCCTACAGGTAGGCGGTGAAATTCACTATAAATCGGCGTATTACGCCGATGCCTATATGCCGCTCACGCAACAGTTTCACCTCCAAAATCGACTTGAAACCGAAGGCGTCGTCTATTCAGAGCTCTTCTTGAATACCCGAATCAACCGGGTGCGGCTGTTTGTAAAAATGGCCAATGCCGCGCAGGGCCTGTTGCAAGGGCTGTTTAATCCGGGTTATTTTTCTACCCCTTATTACCCGGTAGTAGGACGTTCATTGGGATTCGGCCTCAATTGGCCGTTGTTTGACTGATAGTTCGTCTATGATTTCACCCCATTTAGTCGTTTAGACCTTGCATTTGGTCGTTTTTCTCCCTTTTCTAACGGTTTGGGAGCAACATTTGTACTTCAAATATTGTCTTATTGATAATATTCATTTACTATACACAACTCAGATGAAACAAGTTTTTTACATTTTAACAGCCGTTTTAGGTATTGCTTACACTTCACAAGCCCAGTTCCCCGGTGGTATGGGTGGAGGTGGTGGTATGGGCCGGGGAGGAGATCGCAATGGTCCGGGTATGGGACAGCAACAACAGCAGGGCATTCCTGATTTGCCCAAAGGGAATGGACGTATTTCGGGTATTATTGTAGACTCGGTCTCTAATAAGCCCGTTGAATACGCAACCGTAGCCATTTTTGACATCAAAACCAGAAAGCCCATTGATGGAACAGTAACCGATTTGAAAGGTGCATTTTTACTTAAAAGTGTTCCCGACGGTGATTTTAAGTTTGTGGTGAGCTTTATCGGTTATAAAAACTTTGAAATTGCCAAACTGACCATTGGCAAAGGGAATAAAGAGAAAAATTTAGGAAATGTAAGCCTTCCTCCTGACGTGCGTACCCTTGCTGAAGTAACAGTAACGGGTGAAAAAGCATTGATTGAAGATAAAGTGGACCGACTGGTTTATAATGCCGAAAGAGACTTGGCCAATTCGGGAGGAGACGCGGGTGACGTACTTCGAAAAGTGCCGCTGCTATCAGTAGATTTAGATGGAAACGTGTCCATGCGCGGCAGTCAGAACATTCGCGTTTTGATCAATGGCAAACCTTCGACCATTGTGGCCAACAGTGTGGCCGATGCCTTGAAAATGATTCCTTCTGACCAAATCAAAACCGTAGAAGTAATTACCTCACCTTCAGCTAAATATGATGCGGAAGGCTCGGCCGGTATTATAAATATCATTACGAAGAAGAATAATTTACAGGGAATTACCGGTTCGATTGATATTGCCGGGGGAAATCGCGCCAGCAACCTGTTTGGGAACGTTAACCTGCGAACCAAAAAGCTGGGCGTTTCTGTCAATGCAGGTGGGCGTATGATGTACCCGCCCACAGGAGGCTATATTGACATTACCCGTTTGTTGTCAACTGGACAATCATTACGGACGCGTCAGGAAAATAACGGACAACAATTAGGAGGTTTTGGAAATGTACAATTGAGCTTGGATTATACCTTCAATCCTAAAAACAGCTTGACTTACAGTATCCGCAACAGCCGCAGGGCGTTCAATTTGGAAAACAATCAGCAGTCTTATAGCTTTATCAACGGCGGTATCGGAGTTGCTACATTTGGAAATAAGATTGATACCAAAAATATCGGTAACAATTTGGATATGAACCTCGACTACACGCGTAAGTTTGATAAAGAAGGTAAAGAATTCAGTGTTTTAGCACAGTTTAGTGAAAACCGTGGCGACAATAGCTATACACGCGACCAATATCAAGGCGCATCGGTAGGGGAAATCTCTTACCGTGAAAATAACCCGAACAAAAGCTTGACTCAGGAGAAAACGGTGCAGATTGATTATCAGGACCCGTTGACTTCACACGTGCAGATTGAAACGGGTGCTAAGATGATTTTGCGTCATATCGAAAGCGATTATCGTTTCAATTACGACAGCTCTGCTACAGGAAATTATAAAGCAAATCCGTTGCGTACAAACGTATTTAGTTATGATCAAAATGTGTATTCGGCCTATATGTCTTTCCTGTTCCAAACCAAAAACAAGTGGGGCTTTAAACCGGGTGTTCGTTATGAATATACTGAGATTGGTGCCAAGTATCAGGATGCGCCTCCGGTGAATCTGCCAAACTTCGGAACGATTGTGCCGAGTTTGACGGTGTCAAAAAGCTTGAAAGGTGGTAAAACTATTCGTGTAAGCTACAACCGTCGTATTCAGCGACCTTCGATTCAGTTCCTGAACCCGAACGTATCGCAGAGTGATCCATTCAACGTTTCGTTTGGTAATCCGAACTTAAAACCTGAATACACCAACAATTTTGAGATTAACCTGAGCACGTTTTTCAAAACCACTACGCTTAATTTCTCTACCTACGCCCGTATGACCGATGGATCTATTGAAACGGTTCGTTACCGTGGCGGACAGGATTTGTTTAATCAATTGACCAAAGCACAGGGAGTAAGTACAGGCAGTGTAGTTATTAATAATAATACATTGTTGACAACCTTTCAGAATATCGGCAGCAACCGTGCATACGGTGTGAACATATTTGCTATGGTAAAACCGATTACGGGTCTGACAATCAATGGGAACGTGGATGTACGTTACATCATGCTCAACAGCCCTTCGTTGGGTATAAGCAACCAAAACTGGACGTTTAATCTTTTTGGACAGATTCAATATCAATTGGGTAAAAATTGGAGTGCCCAAATGTTTGGTTATGGTCGTGCTCGTGAGATCCAATTGCAGGGTACGCAGGGAGGTTTTATGGGATACAGTTTCAATATCCTGAAAGAGTTCAAAAAACAACAGGCGAGTTTAGGATTCGGTGCTGAAAACTTCCTCCAAAACGCATTTAAGCAACGTACAAACCTAAGCAGCAATACGCCGGGTAATGTCTTTACCCAAGAGCAAGTTAACTACATGTACAACCGTGGTTTCCGAATTACTTTCCGTAAGCGCTTTGGTAAAATGACCTTTGACGGAAATTTCTTCCAACGTAAAAAGAGTGTAAATAACGACGATACCAAACAGGGCGGTGACAACACCAACGATGGTGGTGGACAGGCCGGTGGTGGTGGCGGACGTCGTAATTAGACAGTTTTTCGATTATATCCATCCATGAAAAAAAGCCCTTCCGAATAACATCGGAAAGGGCTTTTTGTTTTTAAGTCTTTTCTTATTTGAATAGTTATTCCACGAAACCTTTTAGTACCTCTGCCGTCAATGGTTGCTTTTCGGGACCTACAAACCTTGACCTGTAAAGTGTACTCATCAAAGCCGTTTCATTGTAAAAAAAGAAAGGAAATTTTCGGTCCGATAAACGAGAACTCAGAAAACGGTTGCAGGATTCTAACAGCGAGTCCTGTGGGAATTCTTCAACAAAAAAATGCAATACTTCTGCCCAAAATACAGTCAATGTTTCATGATAACCACGGCTGCCCGTGTTAGGGGTATCGGTGGTGAGATTAAATGAAATAATACCTGATTTCAGTCGGCAAAGTGCTTCGTACTTCTCATAATTTTTTACGTACCAAATCCCGACAGTTAGGTGAGCGGCGTGCGTCCATTCCGATTTTTTTAGCGTTTTTAAGTTGAATTTTTCTACCAAATTCAGAATTTCTGTTTCACCTTTATAAATTTCACTCATCTCAATATTTCAGTTTTTTGCATCATTTTTTACACTTTATAGCTGGGTAATATTTGGGAAACTCCTCATTTTCAATCAACTGATTTGTTTTCTTTAGATTGAACCTGCTTTAAAATTTGAAGAATTAATTCATTTTGATTTTCCAGATGCATCAAAATAGTTTCGATTTCTATCTCGGCTTTTTTATTTACTAAAAAATCCTGTTCGGCACGCAGTTCTGAATGTTTTGATTGCAGATTTTGTCCTACCATGATCAATGGCATCAGAAAAATCTGAATCATATTTGAAATAAACAGCCATAAAACGAAAGCCGGTTTAGGGTCAAACCGCAGCTTGTCAGGGGCAAGCGTATTCCAGCTTAACCAAATGACTGTCCAACAAAAAATAATCAGAAAGAAGCCCATACTCCCAACATGGTCGGTAATCCATAAAGCGGCTTTGTTGATTTTCGACAATTTCTCTCGATGCTGCCTGTTTATGTTCTTAATGGATTGGTAATTTTTCTTTAAAGTCTCGACTGATGGCAAGCCTTGATGTTTCATATTGGTTAGGCTTTTTAATAGTTTGGAGGATTATGAACAGTCAATCAGTATATTCTACTATCAAGCTGGATATATATTTCTGATGTATTCTACTGAATTTGTTATCATTGTTTTCAGCACTTTACTATCAATATCCGCTAATTTTTTTACGTAAATACACGCTTTGGCGGCCTTATGTTTGCCGAATTTTTTCAATAGTTCATCCTTACCGTTAAAATTAAAAAGATACAAACTTATGGCATCCTTGCGTGGAGAAAAGCCTACAAGCGGTGCGTCACCTTCGTGTCCGCTGGCATATTTATAATGATAACTGCCAAAACCAATGATACTTGGCCCCCACATTTTCGGCTCAAACCCTGTTTGGGCTTGCATGAGTTTGATTAGAGAGTAACTGTCATCCCGTTTTGTTTCATCTTCAATGGAACTGATAAAGTCTGTTACGCTCCTTTCCGTCTGAGTTGTTTTGTTCTTTGCCATGGTTGATTTAGAGTTTGAGATAAAGTATTCAAATTACTCAAAAAACTGCGCATGAAAATTCATCATAAACACTTCGTCGGTAGCCCGGGTCACCGCAGTATAAAGCCAACGGATAAATTCTTTGTTGACCTGCTCCTCGGGCAAATACCCCTGATTGACGAAGACAGACTTCCACTGCCCACCCTGTGATTTATGGCAAGTGAGCGCGTAGGCGAATTTTACCTGCAGGGCATTCAGGTACACATCCTGACGAATGGCTTCATTGCGGACTTTTTTGGATTTCAGGTAAATGTAATCCTGTAATACGGCTTCGTATAAACGTTTGCTTTCTTCCTGACTCATCGACGGACTGGGAGAGTGGAGTGTATCCAGAAAAATCTTCGCTTCAAACGGAGGCTGCTCCTCATAGTCAAGGAGTTGAAGCTCAACGGTCGCAAATCGAAAACCATGTACTTCCTCTTCTTTACGGATGCGTTTTACTTCTACGAAATCCCCGTTTGCTAAAAAGCCAGCGGGTGATTCTTCATCCAGAACCGTATAATTGTTACGAACAATCATCAATAAATCTCCCGCTTCCAATTCTTCCTCGGCCGCGTTGATTTGGCGACGTACAAATTGATTGAGCTGTACAGCTTCGCGATTGGAGCGGGTAATGATGGTGACGTTTTCGCGCCCGTGCTTTTCGTAAGCATAGCGCAGGCCATCTTCCAGACGGTCGCTGGGCATTTTATAAAAATCCCTCAACCCTTTCGTTTGGAGTTGAATATTGAGTTTTTCAAGGGGAAGTACGTCACGTAGATGAGTTGCATTTCGTAGAATTCCTGAATCTTGACCTTGGCGGGTTACTTCCGTGAGTTCCTGCTCGTACACACTCATGTAAAACGTACTTTCGAGCAAAGCTTTATCAAGTGCCGGACTCAGGTCACGGTTGATAGGTGGTAGCTGGGCTACATCGCCTACAATCAAAAGTTTATTGCCGATTCCTTCAAAAACGTATTCTATCAAATCATATAGCAATCCCCGTGAACCAAACTCAGCTTCGTCCGAAATCATGGAAGCTTCATCCACGATAAAAAGCGTATCGCGGTGCTTGTTGGATTGCCGTTCAAAATGCAAAGAACCCGTGTAAGCATCGGCTACCTGTCGGTATATTTTTTTGTGAATAGTCAGTGCTTTTTTTCGGGAATAATTAGCCATTACCTTGGCGGCGCGACCTGTAGGAGCAAGAAGTACGGTTTTGAATCCCAGCTTCCCTATGACATTTATAACGGTACTAATCAGCGTAGTTTTACCCGTTCCTGCGTAGCCTTTCAGCAAAAAACAGTCACGCAGATTTTCGTCTTCCAGAAATTCAGCTATTTTTATGAAAAAATGTTCTTGGCCGGAAGTAGGTTGATGTGGAAAGCTTTTTTTTAATAAAGCCGCCGGGGAGACGTTGGAGGTTTCTTTCATGTATCCAAAACTACAGCAGGAATGTAAATTTAGCAACATTAAAAAATTATTCCTTTGGAAAAATTTTCATTTTTTTAGAAAAAATTCTAATTTCATCGCCTTTTTACTTTAAATCCTTTCCAGATAGCTTTTCTCTATTTCCTAACTTTTAACTTTCAAACTCAACCACTACAATGAAAATTAAGAACGTATTACGCGACAAATCTCGCAATGCTATTTTTTCGGTCACTTCGGAAACTACCGTATATGAGGCATTGGAGCAAATGGCCGAAAAAAACATCGGAGCCGTGCTGGTGATTGACGAAGGACAACTGGTAGGGATTTTTTCTGAGCGCGACTATGCCCGTAAGGGGATTCTGAAAGGCCGTGCTTCGCAACAAACCCTCATCAAGGACGTAATGACTTCCAAACTGATTACCGTTACTTCGGAGCAAAAATTGGAAGAAGCCATGGTTATCATGTCGGAGAAACACATTCGTCACTTACCCGTAGTAGATGAGGGTGAATTGATTGGAATCATTTCGATCAATGATGTGGTATCAAGTATTATAAAGGAGCAGAAAGCGCGCATCGAATCGTTGGAAAGCTATATTTCAGGTAGCCCTTATTGATATATCATTATCTTTGCAGCCCTGTACGGAGTGAAAAGCTGATGACTCAGGAGGAACACCGGCGATAAACGATTAACAGATAACTGTAAAATTGGAAAAGGCGCGAGAAGAAGTAGCCCGTTTATACGGCAATCGCTTACGAATAAGAGTATGCGGTATTTGCATTGAAAATGACGAAATTTTGATGATAAGTCATCGCGGTGTTGGCAATACTGATACATTTTGGTGCCCCCCTGGAGGGGGAATGCAGTTTGAGGAAAGGACTCATGAGGCACTTCGGCGAGAATTCAAAGAAGAAACAGGATTAGAGGTTGAGGTGGGAAACTTGTTGTTTGTCAATGAGTTTATGCAACCGCCGTTGCATGCACTGGAGTTGTTCTTTGAAGTGAAAATTACGGGAGGGCGTTTACATCTCGGTACCGACCCGGAGATGACGGAAGCCAATCAAATTATTCAGGAAGCACGTTGGATGAGTTTTGAAGACGTAAAAAGATACCCGGCCAATGAAGTACACTCGCTGTTTAAATACTGCGGCAGTTTAGCGGATATTTATCAGTTAAAGGGGTATTTGGGTACGTATGAGGTTAACCGCAGCGATAGAAACATAGGACACATCGTTTATTCATAACTAATGATTGCTACGCAGGCTGCTATAACTCCTTTATTGGAGATAAGAGATGAAAAATTTGATTCCGAAAAATGCGCGGAATACGAATTGATGATAGAATTGGGAGCCGAAAGATTACGTTTCTTTGCGTTGGAAAGCGCAAACAAACGGGTTTTGTGCTTAGAGGACTACTCTATAGGAGGGTTGCCGAATGATAAAAAATGGGCTGTTTGGCTGGGTCAATTGTTTCAGGAGCACTCTTTTCTGGGAAGTAATCTCTGGAAAAATGTAGTAGTATGCTTCAATACGCCTTCGTTCACGCTTATTCCCGATGTTTATTTTCGCAAAGAATATGCCGCCGGTTATTTAGCTCTGGTTCGGGGCGAAGTAGCGGAAAGTGAGCAAGTGTTGCACCAGGAAGTAAAAAGGCTGGAGGCTCGGAATGTATTTACCGTCGACAAAGAACTGTGGGAGTGGATTCTTAATACGTATGCTTTGCAACTTCCTACGTTTGTACATCAAACCAGTGCTTTAATTGAAGGAGCGCTGACTTTATCGGCTTTGGAAAAAAATAATACCATACTGACATTTCATTTTGAAGACGATTTTTTAACTCTCACACTGGCACGACGGGAACAGCTGTTGTATTGTAATAAATTTGGATACAAAACGGCTTCTGATATGGGCTATTTTGTCATGTTTGTCCTGGACTCATTGCAATTAACGCCCGAAAATGTACGTTGCTATTTGTACGGGGAAATTACTCTTTACTCAGAAGATTATCAGATGCTTCAGAAATTTTTGCCTTATCTTCTATTTGGTAAAAATCCGAAAAAATTGGCTTTGGGAACTGCATTTGAAGATTTACCTGAACATCGTTATTTTAGTTTGTACAACCTCTTTTTTGCGACACAAACCCTTAAAAAATGAATAAGCGCATCGCCCTTTTTCCGGGGTCGTTTGATCCTTTTACCAAAGGTCACGAAGACATTGTACTACGAGGATTACACATTTTTGATGAAATTATCGTCGGAATAGGGCATAATTCCAACAAAAAACGCTATTTCCCTTTAGAGGTGATGCAGCATTTGATTGAAAACACATTTGAGGCTTATCCCCAAATCAGTACCATAACGTATGATGACTTAACCGCCAACATTGCCCGTCAGTTAGGGGCGCGGTTTCTGTTGAGAGGATTAAGGAATACAACTGACTTTGAATACGAAAACAGCATTTCGCAAGTCAACCGCCATGTGTATGAAGAAGTCGAAACGGTTTTCCTGATTACTTCTCCCCATTTAGCTCCCATCAGTTCGACGATTATCCGTGAACTGCATAAGTATGGACATAATGTAGATGAGTTCCTGCCTTATAAACTCTCTGAATCTACCATCTTGGCGTAGCCTTTTTGTCTCCTTTGGTGGCTTCTGGATCATATTTTACAAAAATATTAATCCAAAGCAGTCGCCCCCATCTAAAAAATAAAGGCTGGGAGCCAATGATCAGAGGTATGAGGATGGCTAAAACGTAGAAAATGTTGATTTCCAAGATGACAACGCAACTCACAAAAACTGCAGTAATCAGTGCGGTATAGAGGGCGTAGCTTCCATACATTCCTCCCACATAAAAACCCGGTTCGCGCTCAAAAGGCTCATTGCATATTTCACAATGATCGTTCATTTTATCAAACTGCTTCAAACTAAAGGGATTATTGGTCTTGAAAAATTGTCCTTTTTGACAGCGGGGGCACTTATTGTTCAGAATACTGTATAGTTTGGTTCCTTTTAGCATAGCATTGCATACGATTGATCAAATGTACAACAATGCACTAAAAAGAAAGGTATATTTTAGGAAAGTTACAGCAAATGTTGATTGAGTAATCCTTTTTCAACCGATTGAGCAAACGTTTTTGAGCGCAATGCTTCGCGCGCGTGGCCCCAATCGCGGGAGTTATGTACGTTGCTTCCTACAAATGAAACCAAACCTTCACTAACCAGCCGTTCGGCCAATGTTCGGGTGGCTTGATGAGTGCTTTGCCACGAACCCAAGTTGACTTGAAATAAGACACCTTTTTGACTCAAACTCCGTACTTTTTCAAAATCCTGCTGTAAATAATGATAGCGTTCTGGATGTGCCAATACAGGAATTAAATTACGTTGCTGTACGAGGTCAATGGCTTCTTCCAAAAAGGAAGGCATTCCGACGATGCTTGTTTCTAAAAGTAAATAGGTGTCATTAATAGGCAGAAGAGTTTGGTTGTTTTCCAGCGTTGAAAGGAATGAAACGTCTAAATAATATTCAGCAGCGACTTCCAATTCAATCGAAATACAGCGACGAATCAATTCAGCACGGAGGTGCTTTTGCGCCTGTAAAATGTCTGAAACACTGTTTTGGTAATAATCTCCCATAATGTGAGGAGTGGCTATTACTTTACGAATGCCATACATGGACATTTCCTGTAATAGAGATATACTTTCATCGAGTGTTTCGGGACCATTGTCTAATGCGGGTAAAATATGAGCGTGCGTATCCACCAAAAAAGGAGGAAAACGGGAGATTCCTGTGGCGCTTCGGTTACGTTGTAGGAAAGAAAAATTCATAGATAGTTACAATTCGCTTCGAGAAAAACTTTCTTTAGATAGTTTTATCTTTCCACGAATTGTGCCAAAGTAACCGAGGGGAAAAAATAAATGCAGAAATAGCCATTATTGGTATGTCCGCGACTTTGTGGACATTCTGCGGGTAATTGGTATGCTAATTGCTAAGAAAGTGCCTGCTTGAAATAGGCCTTAAAAGTGGACAATTGCAGGTCTTTCTGGGATACAATTGGATTGGAAACCTGCCAGTTTATGTTAATATCCGGGTCGTTCCAAATGATACCTCCCTCAGAAGCTTTATGGTACAGATTGGTACACTTATAAATGAAAATAGAATCTTCCAATGCGGCAAATCCGTGGGCAAAACCTTCAGGTAGGTAAAAAATATTGCCGCGCTCAGCCTCTAATTCTATTGCCTCGTATTGTCCAAAAGTGGGGGAGTCGGGGCGAATGTCAACGGCAATGTCCAGCACACGGCCCATAATGACTCGTACCAATTTCCCCTGAGCATAAGGTTCACGTTGAAAATGTAAACCTCTGACGACCCCTTTTTTTGAAAAAGATTGATTATCCTGAACAAAGTGGGTAGGTAAGCCGTGGGCTTCAAACTCTTGTTTATTATAAGTCTCAAAAAAAGACCCTCTTTCATCTTTATAAACCGTTGGTATAATTTCTACCAGCCCTTCGAGCGATTTTTTGATAACTTGCATCTGTGAGTTGTAATTGATAACCTGAACAAATTTAGATAAATTGAGCGAATGTCGAAAAAAAGAATATATTGGACTTGTCAAATAGCAGGGTGGACCGTACTCATGTTCTATGAATTATGGGTTTATACGTTTGAATATGGGTTCAGTTGGGAGATGTTTTTTTTCGCTATCGCAAATATTTTAGTATGTGTGTTACTCACCCATTTCTATCGCCTGATTGTCCGTGAACGCAACTGGGTCAGTCTTCCGCTTTTTCGATTAGGGGCACGGGTTATATTTTCAGGACTGTTGTTAGGGTTCATCATGACGCTTATCAATTTCCCGATTGATGTACGTACCCTGCACGAGGTATTTACCAGTGAACCTTTCTTATTTTTAGACCAGTGGCTGTCGTGGAGTAAAAGTATGTTTATGTGGGTATTAAGCTACACGATCTATCATTACGTAGAGAACATGCGTGCGACGGAAATTGAGAAAATTTTGTTGAAAACCTCTGTCAATGATACCGAAGCGAAAGTGCTGCGTTCGCAATTGAATCCTCATTTTGTTTTTAATGCACTAAATTCCATACGGGCACTGATTTCGGAAAATCCCGCCAAAGCGCAACAGGGAATCACCCAATTGTCAAATATTTTGCGTAATTCGCTCTTGGCTGACCGTCGCAAAACCGTAGAATTGCGCGAAGAACTGAAAACGGTAGAAGATTATTTGAGTTTAGAAAAAGTGCGTTATGAGGACCGATTGACGGCAGATTTCCACATTGATCCTAAAACTATTTATTTGCAAATGCCTCCCATGATGCTTCAAACGCTGGTGGAAAATGCGATAAAACATGGGGTTCAAAAAGCGGTGCATGGAGGATTTGTGCAAATTACTTCTTTTTTGGAAAACGATTATGTGCATATTCATATCCGCAATACCGGAGTTTTGATAAAAAAAGAAACAGATTTAGATAACCAAAAAGAAGCCGGCGGCTTTGGCCTGAAAAATACAGAACGTCGTTTGCAACTGATTTACGGAGAAGATGCGGCTCGTTTCAGAATTTTTCAGGAATCTGAAGAGGTAGTTCGGGCCGAGCTTATTTTGCCTATTCAAACCGAAGGAGTCTTTAGGAACAGTCCCGCAGCAGCCAATAAAAAGACCACAATAAAAAGTCAATAATTCATAATTATTGGGACAAATCACCAATCAATAACCACCAATCACTAACTTAATGAAAGCCCTTATTATTGACGACGAAAGGCTGGCGCGTAACGAATTGCGCCGCCTGCTCGAAAATTTCCCCAAAATTGAAATTGTAGGTGAAGCAGCCAATGCCGATGACGCCATAAAAATGGTGGAAGACCTCCGCCCCGATTTGCTGTTTTTGGATATTCAAATGCCCGGTAAAAACGGATTTGAACTGCTGGAAGCCTTAGAAGATGATACCATTCCAGAAGTGATTTTTACGACAGCCTACGATGAATATGCCCTCAAAGCATTTCAATACAACGCGTTGGATTACATTTTAAAACCAATTGATTTGCCACGTTTGGGTGAAGCTGTTCATCGGGTTTTTGAAGAATTTGACCGCAAACATGAGCATGATTCCATTGCCGAGCGTAAAATGTTGGGCGAAAATGATCAGGTTTTCATCAAAGACGGTGAAAAATGCTGGTTTGTAAAGTTGGGCAAAGTACGCCTCTTTGAATCCATGGGCAACTACGTTCGTCTGCATTTTGATGACCAAAAACCATTGGTACTTAAATCATTGAATGCGTTGGAAGAACGTCTCGACCCTGTTTCGTTTTTTCGGGCAAACCGCAAACACATCATTAATCTTCAATGGATCGACAAAATTGAGCCTTGGTTTTCGGGTGGGCTTTTGGTGACGTTAAGAGGAAGTGGCGAGAAAATCGAGATTTCGCGCCGTCAGGCCATTCGTTTTAAAGATATGTTGAGCCTGTAAAAGATAGGGTTTACTGTTTCAAGATTTGCTGTTGAAAAGTATAATCTCTCCAAACCTAAAAACTGTAAACCCTAAACTATCAACTAAACTAACTTTATATCCATTGATTTCCCGCTTTTACGGCTTGCTTCGGCCATAAAGCCCATGACGTGGCTTTCGATGGAAGCATCAATGGTAGACGTCAGCAAAGCACGATTATTTTGAGCCACCGCCTGTACGAAGTTCTGCATCAAGCCATGGTCACCGCCGCCGTGTCCTGAATTATTGAATTCTTTCTGTTCACTTGCTTTCCATGTCGTCACTTCTTTGGTGCGAAAATCGGTTACTTTAATTAAGTCATTATCGCCTTCCACTTCGCCCATACTGAACATCACGCGGGTTTTACGGGCTTCCCATGCCGTGAAGGCTTCCAAGCCAAAAGTGGCTAAAATACCGTTGCTGAATTGAAAAATACTCGTATAATGGTCGGGTTGGTCGTTGTTCATTCGGTATACGCAACGGCCATAATTGGAAGTTTTGAGTCGTTCCAAAATCGCCGGACCCTGCAAGGCCGGGTCTTCGGGAACATCCAATACATGAATGCGTTTTTTCTGTTCGTAGTAAACTTTGATGGCTGAAAAAGGGCATTCCCGCTCTACTTTGCAGCCTTCTACGCAACGTTCGGTACTACCCGCAGGAGCGTTTTCCAGCTTAAACCATTTGAGATTTCCGTAAGCCGACACTGTTTTCGCGGGTTTATTGGCAATCCAGCGCATGATATCTAAGTCATGGCAGGATTTTGCCAAAATGATTGGGTTGGTTTTTTCGGCTTCGTGCCAATTACCGCGTACGTACGAGTGCGCCATGTGGACGTGTTCAATGCCTTCCAGGTGATTGATACTCATCATGGTGCCCAACGTACCCGAATCGCAGATTTCTTTCAACTTTCGGAAATAAGCCGTATAACGCAGGACGTGGCAAACGGCAATGATACTTTTTGATTTTTTCGTGGCAGCCAAAATATCCAAACATTCCTGCATGGAAGGAGAAATGGGCTTTTCGAGTAATATGTTGTACCCCATTTCCAGTGCCTTCATGGCCGGGCCGTAGTGAAGCGTGTCGGGCGTGGAAATGATGACGGCATCGGCAAATTTGGGTACTTTAAACACATCTTCCCACGTAACAAAGCGGTGATTGGCTTCGATACCATGGGTTTTGGCAAAGCGCTCATTGCGAAATTCATTCGGCTCCGCCACGCCTACCATTTTGACGTCCCCCGGATAGGCCACTGCGTATCGACCGTACACATTGCCCCGATTTCCTGCACCCAACACAATGGCCGTAATGGGCTGAGCGAGTGAGATATAGTTGGGGTTTTCGGGAAATGTTATTTCTCGGATTTCGTTGGCTTGGGCAGGGGTGGCTAATGTCGCAGCACCGGCTGTCAATCCAAGAGTTTTAAGTAAATCGCGTCGGTTAAGAGTGGGCATTGGAGTAGTAGAAAGTAGCTAAGCGCATTAGTGGAACAAGATTGAAATAAAAAGGTATCTTTTTATTTTTAATGCCAAGATAAGGGTTAATCGGCAAAAAGCATCAAAAGGGGGAGGGCTTTTTGTGCTACTATAAGTAAGTAAAATTAGAAGGCGTGGCGTTTTACAAATGGTCGTTTGTAAAATGCCATAAA
>NZ_JAIXST010000291.1 GCF_027484545.1 Runella sp.
AAGTATAAAAAAAACTCACCTGCTATGAAACAAGGCCTTGTCAAGCAAATTTACTCATTAGAAGACCTTTTAATGATGAAACCTCCTATGTTTACCATAAATTAAAGAATCAGTGCCTACTTCTGCAAGACGTAAAAAAAGCAGACTTGGTGATTATACCGGCCATAGGCGGACATTTAGAATATGCCATCAAACGCAATCAGGAATTGCTTCTGTGGATTGTGCAACACTATAAAAGTGGGGCAGAAGTGGCGAGTTTGTGTCTGGGTGCTTTTCTATTGGCTTCTACCGGGCTATTAAACGGCAAATCCTGCTCTACACATTGGCTGTTTGCTAACGAATTCAGAACGATGTTTTCCGAAGTAACCCTTACAGACCACAAAATAATTGTGGAGCAAAATGGACTTTATTCGAGCGGAGGAGCTACTTCTTACTGGAATTTGTTGTTGCATTTGATTGAAAAATATGCTGGACGTGAAATGGCTATTCTGGCTTCCAAGTTTTTTGTATTGGACATTGGCCGCGATAGTCAATCGCCGTTCAGTATTTTTAAAGGTCAAAAAATGCACGATGATGCAGAAATAAAAAAGGTGCAGGATTTTATTGAAATCAATTATCAGAAAAAAGTGACGGTCAATGAATTGTCGGATAAATTTGGCATTGGTCGCCGAACCTTTGAACGAAGATTTAAAAAAGCGACCAACAATACCGTGATTGAATACCTCCAACGGGTGAAGATTAAAGCCGCTAAAAAGCACTTGGAATTAACGAGAAAAACCGTCAACGAAGTGATGTATGATGTGGGGTATAATGATACCAAGGCGTTTCGGGATGTATTCAAAAAGGTAACGGGACTGTCTCCGTTGGATTATAAAAACAAATATAATAAAGACACCGCCGCCTAAACAAGTAGCTAAAAATAATACGCAGTTGCAGCTTAACTGTCTCAATTCAATCCATTGTTGCTAAAATAGTATTATAATTCATTAATTTAGGGAAGAAGAGAATGAAACTGCCTTTTTAATTTTGTACAATAATTCGCAATAAGCAATCACCCTCAAAATAGTTAGAGAATGAAACCAAACTGGACTGGCGTATATCCCGCCGTTACGACAAAATTCTTTGAAGACGAAACTCTTGATTTTAAGACATTTACCTACAACATAGACGAGCAAATCAAAGCGGGCGTTCACGGCATCATAGTTTGCGGTTCGTTGGGTGAAAACAGCACGTTGACTTACGATGAAAAATTAGCGCTTTTGAGTTCTGCCAAAGAGGTGATTGCGGAACGGGTGCCATTGATTATTTGTATTGCCGAAAACAGCACGAAAATAGCGGTTAGTTTTGCCAAACAGGCTGCTGACGCAGGAGCCAATGGTTTCATGCTCTTACCTCCGATGCGCTACCCTGCCGACGATCGCGAAACAGTGCACTATATGCATACCGTAGCGGACGCCACGGATTTGCCCGTGATGGTTTATAATAACCCATTGGCTTATAAGAACTTTGTCAGTATTCCGATGTTCAAAGATTTGGCCCAAAATGCTCACTTTGAATCCATGAAAGAATCAACGGGAGATATTCGTTACATGACCGATATTATCAACGAATTGGGCGGTCGTTTTAAAATCCTGTCCGGCGTAGATGACTTGGCTTTGGAAAGTCTGCTTATGGGAGCCGATGGCTGGGTTGCGGGCTTGGTGGATGCGTTCCCGCGCGAAACAGTGGTGATTTATGAATTGGCAAAACAAGGTCGCTTGGTAGAAGCCCGCGAAATTTATCGTTGGTTTTTCCCACTGCTGCACTTGGACGTTTCTAACAAATTTGTCCAAAATATCAAATTAGCCGAGGTTGCGACGGGTTTAGGAACGGAATATGTTCGTCAACCGCGCTTGCCTTTGATTGGTGAAGAACGAGAGAGTGTATTGCGGGTTATTAATGATTCTTTGGCAAAACGGCCTGTTTTACCTGCGATTTAGAAAAGTGCATAAATAATAGAACACGGATAGTACTGATTCAACGGATTTTGAGAGATTTATCCGTTAAATCCGTTTTATCTGTGTTCAAATCAATCAATATCTTCATACTGCTTTGCTCCCGCGCTGAGTCGCTGTTGAATGCGCTTGCGCAAATGCTCAGGCGTCAGCATTTTCATTCCGTCTCCAAAACCCAAGATTTCTTTTTTCAATTCAAAATTGTGTTGGACGCAGATTTCAATAATGATGCCGTCGCGCAATTGTTCGAGCACTTTCTGTGAATGATGGAGTGGCTTGGTTTCCACATACGGTGCGTGCTCGGCACTCACCCAAATTTTTACTTTTTTCGCCCGTAATGTCGGACTTACCGTTACGCCAATCACGTTTTTGTAAAACTCTTCTGGGGCATGATTTTTATCGGAACGGTATTGCACTTCATCGTTGAGTGTTGCTTCTATCATTCGGTCCAAGGCCAAATGCAGAATATCGCTTTGGCCATTTTTTACCCCCACGGCAAACCAGCGATTCTTGAATTCTTTGAGCCACCAAACGTGAAAAAAGAACCGACTTGCTTCCTGTGCCCGAAAGGATTGATAGGTCATATCCAATGCTTTTTGCTGGACGACCGCTTGATATAAAACTTCCAGATACGACAATCCGCGCAGGTTTTCATTTTTTTCAAAATCAATGACCGCTCCTTGGTGGTGCTTAGCCGCATACACATGAGCTTCGAGTTTTTGAATGACCGAATTCAATTGTTGAAAATGGGAAAATCCCTTGAACTGCCGTAAGACTTCTACCGCTTCGTTCATTCGAGTAAGATCTTGGTCGGTGAGCGGAATTTGCGTGATGCTATAATTGGGGTCTTCGTAGGTATAATATTTCTTTTCAACCACAATAATCGGCGCAAAATACCCCAATTTATCACTGCGCATCATCTGAATATCGGCCTGCACGGTGCGGCGGCTGATGCCTTTATCCATGCCTTCGTACTCATACATGGCATCGGAGACTTTTTCAATCAAATCTTCGAGCTTCCATTTACGATAACGATTGCGCAGGCAGGCATCAATGGTTTTAAAACGAATCAGGGTATTGCGGTTGACGGGCATAGATGAGTTTCGATTTTCGAGGTGTATTCAGACTTTCCAAGTTTCTAAAACTTGGAAAGTCTCACTCTTCAATAATGTATTTCTTTATTTCATGAAATGAATGGTTCATTCGGTGAAATTTAATGTATTCCTCTTTTCCTCCAAACCATTCTAAAACATATTGTTTTTGCAGTTTAGAAGGACGTTCCATTAGCATACGTTGATAAGAAGACCACGGATAATCTTCATCTTTTGTTTTGAAACCATGGTGTCTCATTTGTGAATGTAAGTAACTAATAACAGTTATAAAATTGAACTCGCCTAAAGTTTTTCTGAAATAGACTGCCTTTACGATTTTGCTGAGTGTTAATAGATTTTGAATAACTCATTAAAAATCGCCGAAACAATTCACTCACAATGTTTTCAACTGTTCTTTCTTTTGAATAAGGCAATTTGAGACTTTCCAAGTTTTCAAAACTTGGAAAGTCTTTTATCCGCACCAACAAATGAAAGTGATTTGGTAAAAGGCAATAAGAATAGGTCTCGAGAATATCTGATAAATATTCATCATATTTTTTCAAGAAATAATAGTAATTACGTTCATTGTAAAAAATTGGAATTCCGCCATTCCCTCGATTATAAACATGATAATACTGTCCTTCATGCAACGGAATATGAATATGTGTTGATTCCATATGTTTAATTTTTAAGGTTAAAATCAACATTTAGACACTTCAATGCCACGAAAGGAACTATTAGACCTAACATTTCTCCAAAATTTCCGAAAATAATTTCACCTGCGCAAAAAGACTGCGCAGGTAGGGGTAAACTTTGTTTCAGAAATCAATAATAGTATGCTTTTAACAATTACTCTAAACCGAAAATCAGCCGAAGACCTTAGCTATCTTCTGCACAAACATCCCGCCAAAATTCAGCAAGTTGAATTATCAAGCGGATTAGCCTACATTTTTTACCTGGAAGTTTCGGAGGATAAATGCACCTGTGCTTTGTTGCTTGACATAGATACCGTAGGACTTGTCCGTAACAACAAAGGACCGAGCGGCGAAGGGTTTATGTTGGAGCAATACGTAAACGACCGACCCTATGTGGCGTCTTCTTTTATGAGCGCGGCCATTGCCAAAGCTTTCGGAACCGCCATGAACGGACGCTGTAACGATAAACCTGAATTGGTAGATACACCGCTTCCACTTGAGGCAAAAATAGCGGTGGCAGCGGTAAATGGCGGTGAAACCCTCTTGCGGAATTTATTTGAACCGCTTTGCTATGAGGTTATAGCAGAGTCCCACATTCTTGATGCTAAGTTCGTAGAATGGGGACAAAGTCGCTACTTTACCGTGACTTTGCGAAATACGATTCCCCTCAAAACACTTTTAAGCCAGCTTTATATTCTGATTCCGGTATTGGATAATGATAAGCACTATTTCGTTGAAAAGCATGAAATGGAAAAGTTGCTCGAAAAAGGAACGGGTTGGCTTGAATCGCATCCATTCAAAGAATTGATTACCAAACGCTACTTAAAACACCTGCATGAATGGACCAATGAAGCGGTGAAAATTCTTTTGAAAGAAGAAGAACCGGAGGTTGAATTGGAGGAGCCGGAATCTTTAACGCCCGTTGTTGAGAAGAAAGTCCGATTACATGATATTCGACACCAAACTGTTTTTCAGGAACTTTTGGGATTAGATATAAAAACGGTGGTGGATATGGGATGTGGGGAAGGAAAATTGCTGCGGCTGTTGCTTTCTGAACGAAAATTTGAACGGATTTTGGGAATGGACATCTCTTGGAAATCGCCAAAGAACGTCTTCATTTTGAGCGGTTATCTGAACGGGACAAAAACCGAATACAGTTGATTCAAGGCGCATTGACCTATCGTGACCAACGCCTTGCAGGTTTTGAGGCGGCCGTATTGATTGAAGTAATTGAACATTTGGATGCCGATAGATTGCCTGCTTTGGAACGCGCTGTTTTTGAATTTGCAGCTCCCCAATATGTCATCCTAACGACTCCCAATAAGGACTGGAATGTCACCTTTACGGAAGATGCAGCTCTGATGCGCCACAAAGATCACCGTTTTGAATGGACAAGAGCAGAATTTACCAATTGGTGCCAAAAAATACAGAAAAAATTTAGTTATTCATTCACCATCAAATCGTTAGGCGAAGAATCTGAAACAAACGGAGTACCGAGCCAAATGGCCATTTTTAAGAAAGAAAACGCATGAAAACTACTATAAATCTGCCTGAGTTGGCTTTGGTTTTACTCATCGGGCCGTCGGGTTCGGGGAAAAGTACCCTTGCCAAACGTCTGTTTAAATCAACCGAAATTGTAAGCAGTGATTTTTGCCGGGCTTTGATTGCTGACGATGAAAATAGCATGGAAGCCACTTCGGATGCTTTTGATTTGGCGCATGACATCATTGCGAAACGCCTGAAACGTGGTTTGTTGACTGTTTTGGATGCGACCAACTTACGGCCCGAAGACCGCAAAATATGCGTGGACATAGCCAAAAAATACCACGTAATTCCCTGTGCGATTGTGCTTAATTTGCCCGAAAGCGTATGTCAGAAGCAAAATAAAGAACGTACCGACCGAGTGTTGTCGTCAAGAGTAATTTCCAATCATATTCAGCAATTGCGGAAATCCGTGTTTAAACTTAAGTACGAAGGTTTTCGGCATATTTATGAATTTAAATCTATCGAAGAAATTGCTGAATTACAGGAAGTTCACCGAGAAGCCCTTTGGAATAACCGTAAAGCCGAACATAGCCCATTTGATATAATCGGAGATATTCATGGTTGCTACGACGAACTTTGTGAATTGCTGACAAAACTGGGATATGAAGTCGATAAAGCCACTTTTACGGTTCATGCCATCGAACCTTCTCGCCGCCTTATTTTCTTAGGTGATTTGGTAGACCAAGGCCCTGATTCTCCCGCTGTTCTAAAACTGGTGATGAATACCGTTGAAAGCGGCTTGGCATTGTGCGTGCCTGGCAATCATGACATCAAGCTGATGCGTTACTTAAATGGCAAAAATGTTCAAATCAAACACGGACTGGAACTGACGGTGGAACAATTGGCCAACGAAAGCGACGAGTTCAAACAAAAAGCCAAAACCTTTATTGATAAACTCGTCAGTCACTATGTTTTCGACGATGGTAAATTGGTAGTAGCCCACGCCGGCCTGAAAGAGGAAATGCATGGGCGCGGTTCAGGGGCAGTGCACGAGTTTTGTTTGTACGGTGAAACTACGGGCGAAATTGATGAATTTGGCTTGCCTGTACGCTACAATTGGGCCTCCGAATATCAAGGAAAGGCATTGGTTGTATACGGCTATACACCCGTTCCCGAAGCACAATGGTTCAACAATACCATTGACATTGATACGGGATGCGTGTTCGGGGGCAAATTGACGGTACTGCGTTATCCCGAACGAGAACTTGTCAGCATAGATGCACAAAGGACTTACTGTCAGCCAGCCCGTCCGTTTTTGACTGCCACTGAAGTAAGCTTACAGTCTGACAATGATGATGTATTGGATGTTGGGGATTTGATTGGAAAGCAATTGGTCGAAACGAAATTAATGGGGCATGTCACTCTGCGAGAAGGCAATACCATCACCGCTTTGGAAGCAATGAGTCGATTTGCGATTCATCCTAAGTGGCTGATTTACTTGCCTCCCACTATGTCGCCTTCCGAGACAAGTTCGGTTCCCGAATTACTGGAGCATCCACAGGAAGCCTTTCACTATTTCAAAAAAACGGAATTGATAAGGTAGTTTGTCAGGAAAAGCACATGGGCTCGCGGGCGGTAGTCATTGTTTGTAAAGACGAATCAACGGTCAAAAGTCGGTTTGGTTTAGAAAATGAAGGCGTAGGCGTATGCTATACCCGAACGGGAAGAAGGTTTTTTAACGATACGACGCTTGAAGCTGATTTTTTAGCCCAAATCCAAAACACGCTGACCGAGAGAGGTTTTTGGCAAAAATTTGATACCGATTGGGTTTGTCTCGACTGTGAATTGATGCCTTGGAGCGCAAAAGCCCAAGCGCTGTTACAAAACCAGTATGCAGCTGTGGGAGCGTCAGCTTCTGCCGCACTCAAAGACGTTGTTAGTGTATTAACGCAAACGCTTGAACGACAGCAGGAAGCGTTGCCGTTGCTTGAAAAATATCAGGAACGTCAAACGATGACAGAGCAGTACATTACCGCTTACCGCCAATATTGCTGGGAGGTAAAATCAGTTTTTGACTATAAATTGGCACCGTTTCATTTGTTGGCCACCGAAGGAAAAATCTACTTTGATAAAGACCATGTGTGGCATTTGGAACAGCTTGGCGCTTTTTGCGGTGGAGAAAACAATATTTTGATGAAAACAGCTTATCAAATTATTGATTTGGCCAATGACGACAGTGTGAAGAAAGGTATTGAGTGGTGGGAAACCTTAACCGGTCAAGGCGGTGAGGGTATGGTGGTCAAACCTTTTCAATTTATTAATACGTCAGGAAAAGGGGTGGTGCAACCGGCCATTAAAATTCGCGGTCGAGACTATTTACGAATCATCTATGGTCTTGAATACACGGCTCCTGAAAACATGATTCGTTTGAAAAGTCGAGGTTTAAGCATTAAACGGTCATTGGCGTCACGTGAATTTGCCCTCTGAGTGGAAGCACTGGAACGTTTTGTGAGACAAGAGCCTTTGCGCCGCGTACACCAATGTGTTTTTGGCGTATTGGCCTTGGAAAGCGAAGCCGTTGACCCAAGATTGCAAATACATTTTAACTTCACAAAGCATCCTGCTTGGTCTTATACCGGCAGGATGCTTTTGTTTTGGGAGATTTTAAATTTTTTGTTGCTGTAATATTTAGTGTTCTTGATGCTGCTTTTGCTAAGTTGAGAGCCTCTGCTCTCAAAGTTGATAAGGCATAACTGCCTTTTTCTGACCATGCAATGGGTTTATTTTTTTGCCGATAGGCCACAATCATGTCCACGCCTTTTTCTGCTCTGCCCGAACCAATTGTTTTCTCTACCTCTTTTCGTTTTTTGTAA
>NZ_JAIXST010000196.1 GCF_027484545.1 Runella sp.
ACCTTAAAAAGGCTTTGTTGGAGAAGATGTTTGTGTGAGGGACTAAACCTTATAGGTTTCAAAAACCTATAAGGTTTGATATTAAGGTTAAAATATTTCATTTTCTTTTTTTTATACCCGAAAAGGTATAGATTTGGTTATTGAAATCAAATTATACCTTTTCGGGTATATATTTTTATGAAAATAGCTTCATTTATCAAAGAAAGAAGAAAGCATTTAGGCTTAACCCAAACCGACCTTGCCGAAAAAGCGGGCGTTGGCCTTCGTTTTGTCCGTGATTTAGAGCAAGGCAAACCCAGCCTTCGGCTCGATAAAGTAAATCAAGTTTTGGATTTATTTGGGAGCGAAGTGGGCGTAATCAGAAAGGAGGTGAGCCATGAGTAGGTCGGGGCAAGTTTTTTATCAAGATAATTTGGCAGGCATCATTACCGAAAATGAGGACGGCTATTTTTTTCAGTACGATGAACGTTATTTAAAGCTACCCAACGCTCAGGCAATATCTTTCATCATGCCTTTACAAAAACAAGTTTTTAGCAGTAATACATTATTTCCGTTTTTCGATGGACTCATTCCCGAAGGTTGGCTTTTAGCGATTGCGTCCGACAACTGGAAAATCAATCTGCGTGACCGCATGGGCTTACTTTTAGCCGTTTGTGGCGATTGTATTGGGGCAGTAAGCATCCAACCTATCATCGACGAAAACCATGAGTAGATGCTTATATTGCTATCAGCCCTTAGAAAATCAAGAAATAGATTTCCATAAAAAATGCTCTAAACGTTTTTTTGGGGTAAATCAAGCTCCTGTACTCAATTTTGGCGTGGAAGAGTTGAAATTGATGGCACAGAAAGCAGTAATTCAACGTATGACGGTTACGGGCGTTCAACCCAAATTATCGCTTTCCTTAGAAAAAGTAGATGCTACTCATAACAGACTCACCATTGTAGGATTATGGGGAGATTATATTTTAAAACCTCCTACCGAACATTTTCCGCAACTACCCGAAAACGAAGATGTAACCATGAAATTGGCAGCCTTATGCGGTATTCGCACGGCAGAGCATTCACTCATTCGTTTGACTTCGGGCGAGTTGGCGTATCTTACCAAACGATTTGATAGACAAAACGGGCAAAAACTCCATGTAGAAGACCTATGTCAATTAACAGGCACTTTAACCGAGCATAAATACCGTGGTTCGATGGAAAAAGTAGGAAAGGCCATTAAAACATTCAGCACCAATACGGGTTTAGATGCCCTATCGTTTTTTGAACTAAGCATCTTTTGTTTCCTGACGGGCAATGCGGATATGCACCTCAAAAATTTTTCACTGATGCACACGCCAACGGGAGAAATTCAGCTAACTCCTGCTTATGATTTAGTTTCAACCAAATTGGCAATGCCCCAAGATTTGGAAGAAATGGCATTAACGATGAACGGAAAAAAGAATCGCTTAAAAAGAATGGACTTTGATAAATTGGGCGAATCGTTGGGAATTAGTACAAAAGCAATGGAAAGGGTTTATCAGAAATTTGCTAACAAAAAGGAAAGCATGAAGAAGTTGATTCATGAAAGTTTTTTAAACCAATCGTTAGCAGATGAGTATTTGAATTTGGTGATGGAAAGAGGGGAAAATTGTCTTAATTAGGATTGATTGGATTTGAGGATTATAGGATTATTTCTACAAATTCGGTTATACAAGAGACAGAGTATATTTTTGTCAAATATGTGAAAATGAATTTAAGAGGGTACGATACTTGGCAATCCTAAAATCCTAAACGGTGCGACGCTTCGCAATCCTAATCAAAGACGAATATGAAACATGAAGATTTAACACATAGAATAATTGGCTGTGCCATGAAAGTTCATAGTACGCTGGGCAACGGCTTCCAAGAAGTTATCTATCAAAGAGCCATGGCAATAGAGATGCAAAAGCAAGGATTATTGTTTAGTAGAGAAATGGAAATGACCATCTTTTACGACGGCATTGATATAGGCACAAGGCGTGTTGATTTTTTTGTGGAAGAAACGATTATGCTTGAATTGAAGGCAGTCATAAAATTAGAAGATGTGCATCTTGCTCAAGCAATGAATTATTGTCAAGCCTATAAATTACCCATTGGTTTGCTTATCAACTTTGGGGCAAAAAGCATGGAGTTCAAAAGAGTATATAATTTGAATCATCCTGACAATAAAGAATACAAAAAAAGTCAGAATTAGGGTTTATTGGATTCGATGATTAAAGGATTTTTTTAACAAAATTATATAATCATAAAATCTTAATTCTGACGAATTTTATAAATCCTACAATCATCAAATCCTAAAAATCTTAATCAAGACAATGATATTTTCATCAGAAGGAGACTTTGAAAACGCTTTCATAGAAATCCTAACCCAAAAAGGTTGGGAGAAGGCAATCCTCAACTATCCCACCGAAGAAGATTTACTACGAAACTGGGCGAATATTTTGTTTGAAAACAACCGAGACATCGACCGCCTCAACGATTATCCACTCACCGAGGGCGAAATGCAGCAGATTTTGGAGCAAATTGTCTCGCTAAAAACACCGCTCAAACTCAATGCTTTTATCAATGGCAAAACCGTGGCAATCACACGAGATAACCCCGCCGATACCCTACATTTTGGCAAGGAAATCAGCCTAAAAATATACGACCGCCACGAGATAGCCGCTGGGCAAAGCCGCTATCAGATTGCGAAGCAACCCAAATTTAAGAATAAATCAAAGATACTAAACGACCGCCGAGGTGATGTCATGCTGCTCATCAATGGTATGCCCCTCATACACATTGAATTGAAGAAAAGCGGAATACCCGTAAGTCAGGCGTACCATCAAATAGAAAACTATGCTAAATCGGGCATTTTTTCGGGTTTGTTTTCGTTGATTCAACTATTTGTAGCCATGAATCCCGACGAAACCGTCTATTTTGCCAATCCAGGAAGCGAAGGAAAATTCAACAAAGACTTTTATTTTCATTGGGCAGATTTCAACAACGAACCCATCAATCACTGGAAAGATATTGCGTCTTCGCTACTTTCTATTCCGATGGCACACCAATTGATTGGTTTCTATACCGTAGCCGATACCACCGACGGTGTGCTAAAAGTAATGCGGAGCTATCAATATTTTGCGGCCAACGCCATCAGCGATAAAGTTGCCAAAACCGACTGGAAAGGCAAGAATCTCTTGGGCGGCTACGTGTGGCACACCACAGGCTCAGGCAAAACCATGACCAGCTTCAAGTCGGCACAACTCATAGCCAACTCGAAAGATGCCGACAAAGTGATTTTTCTGATGGACAGAATCGAACTTGGCACGCAGTCGTTATTAGAATACCGAGGTTTTGCCGATGATAACGAAGACGTACAAGCCACCGAAAACACGGCTATTTTAGTAACCAAACTAAAAAGCAATAATCCATCCGATACCTTGATAGTTAGCTCGATTCAGAAAATGAGCAATATCAAAGACGAAGCTGAGTTTTTTAATGCCCACGATATTGAGCTAATCAATGCCAAACGATTGGTTTTTATCATCGACGAAGCCCACCGCTCGACTTTTGGTGATATGCTCATTATCATCAAAGATACCTTTCCAAAGGCTATATTTTTTGGTTTTACGGGTACGCCCATTCACCAAGAAAACCAAAAGAAAAAGAATACTACCTCGTCGGTATTCGGAGACGAACTACACCGATACAGCATAGCCGATGGGATTCGAGACAAAAACGTACTGGGTTTTGACCCTTACAAAGTGCTAACCTACCGAGACAGAGATTTAAGAAGAGCCGTAGCTTTGGAAAAAGCCAAAGCAAGCACCGAAGCCGAAGTATTTGCCAATCCTCAAAAAGCCGAAATCTTTAATGAATACATGAGATTAAGCATGGCAGGGCATTGGGGCAATGATGGCAATTATGTGCCGGCCATTGAAGATTTCGTGCCAAAGTTGCAGTATGAGCGAATAGAACACCAAGAAAAAGTTGTAGAAGATATATTGGACAATTGGCTGACACTCAGCCAAGGCAATAAGTTTCACGCCATTTTTGCCACCAGTAGCATAGCCGAAGCCATCGACTATTATGGTTTATTGAAAGCAGCCAAGCCCAATTTGAAAATTACGGCATTATTTGACCCCAACATTGATAACAACGGCAACGGTACGTTGAAAGAAGCGGGGTTGGCTGAAATAATTGAAGACTATAACGACAGATACGAACAGGATTTTACGCTGAAAAACCACGCAAAATTTAAGAAAGATATTGCGGCAAGGCTTGCCCACAAAAAGCCGTATCTTCAAATAGAACGAACACCCGAACGCCAAATTGACCTTTTGATTGTGGTTGACCAAATGCTCACGGGCTTTGACTCGAAGTGGCTCAATACGTTGTACTTAGATAAAGTGCTGAGATACGAAAATATTATTCAAGCATTTTCACGGACAAACCGCTTATTTGGTCCTGACAAACCTTTTGGCACGATTCGTTATTATCGGTATCCGCACACAATGGAGCAGCATATCAAACAAGCCGTAGAACTATATTCTGGCAATAAAGCGATTGGCTTATTTGTGGAGCAATTGGCCCATAATTTAAACCAACTCAATGCCATTTATGACGAAATGAGTCATTTGTTTATGCTTGCAGGCGTCGCCAACTTTGAAAAACTGCCCGACGATAGAACCGAACGGGGTAGATTTGCCAAACTCTTCAAAGAACTAAATGCGTATTTAGAAGCTGCCAAGATTCAAGGCTTCAAATGGAATAAGCTGGTTTATGAATTTGGTAAAGGGAAATCAAAATCAGTGGTGGAAGTGAAATTCGATGAAAATACCTATTTGATTTTGGCACTCCGCTACAAAGAATTATTTGCTGGCGGCGGTGGTGGTGTACAAAACGATGTTCCGTTTGAAATAGATGGCTATTTAACGCAAATCGACACGGGTAAAATAGATGCCGATTACATGAACGCACGTTTTGATAAATACCTTAAAACTTTAAAATCAGCAGATACCGATAGCCATCATACGCAGCAAACGTTAGACGAGTTGCATAAATCCTTTGCTTCATTGACGCAAGAAGAGCAAAAATTTGCCAATATATTTATACACGATGTGCAGAGCGGTAATGCTACAATAGAGATTGGAAAAACCTTCAGAGAATATATCACAGAATATCAGTCGAAAGCAAAAAATGACGAAATTAGTAAAATTGCACAGGCCCTTGGCTTAAATGAAACTAAGCTTAAAGCTATGATGGCAGCAAGGATAACAGATACAAACATCAATGAATACGGCCGTTTTGACGAGCTAAAAAGCACGGTAGACAAAACCAAAGCAAAAGCCTATTTTGAAGAAATAGAAGACCAAACGCTTCCGCCACACAAAGTAAATATGAGAGTTCATAATTTGCTTCAAAGCTTCATTATCAGTGGTGGTTTTGAAGTATAGATTTTCTAAATCCCACCCTATTTGAAATTTCAAATCTCTTCTACGCTCGTGATTATCAGAAAATCTACCTTAGACGACCTTCATTCCATTCAGGAATTATACCAAACTGTAGCACGTATTTCGGGTGGAATTGCGCGAAAAGAGCACGAAATTTCAGAGGCATATATCCATAATTTTTTAAGCAAAAGCCTCGCGAACGGTTGTTCGATGGTAGCGGAAGAAGAAGGAAAAGTAATAGCCGAAGTCCATACCTATTCGTTTGGAATAGAATGTTTTACGCATCTTTTTGGAGACACCACGATTTGTGTTCATCCCGAATACCAAGGAATTGGCTTAGGACGGAAAGTGTTCTCGGCCCTGTTGGAGTATGTAATGACTGAACGCAGGGATATTTTGCGGGTAGAACTTCACGCGCGGGAGAGTAATCCGAAGGCGATTGAATTGTATCAAAAACTGGGCTTTCAAATCGAAGGACGCGCCCTGGGACGCGTCCTTGATCCGGACGGCAGCATCGTTGCCGATGTACCTATGGGGTGGTTGAATCCGAATTTCAGTCGGGATACTGCCTGATTGTATTTTATTCTACCGTAACCGGTACTTCTTCTTTAATGAATGCTTCTAAGTCGCGGTTGAGTTGAGGCCATTCGGTATAGAAAAATCCGTGCGGAGCATCTTCGTAGGAAATAAGTCGTGAACCAGCAATTCCTTGGTGCATGGCACGGGCCGTAAGATCGTAAGGAACGATTTTGTCGGCTGTACCGTGAATGATAAGCGTAGGTACGTCCACTTTGGCCAAATCGGCTCGCAGATCAGCTTGGCTGAAAGTAAGAATACAATTGATAAAAGCCCGTGGCGATGATTTCATGATTAAGCTGTGAAACCAATCCATCAACTTGCTGCTCAACGGGGTGTTAAGAATAGTAGCCCCAAAAAAATCTTTCGAGAACGATTCAACAAAAGCTGCACGGTCTTGGATGGTGTTTTCAATCATCTCGTCAAAAACGGGTTTGTCCACACCTTCCTCAAAATCGGGGGCTTTGAGCAGTCGGGGAGCGGCAGCACCCAACAAAACCAGTTTAGAGATGCGATTGCTGCCGTGCCGGCTCAGGTAGCGAAGCGCTTCGGCTCCTCCCATCGAAAATCCGACGAGGATTACACCGTTTAAATCAAGCGCTTCCAATACGGCCTGTATATCATCGGCGAGGGTATCGTAATCATATCCCGACCATGGCTGGTCAGATTTACCAAAACCTCGGCGATCAATTAGAATACAACGAAATTCATTGCCAAGTTGGTTGATCTGATATTCAAACATTTCGTGGCTGAGCGGCCATCCGTGTAAGAAAACAACAGGCTGTCCTTGTCCCCAATCTTCAACATGGAGCCGGACATTTGGGGCGGTTTCGATCATGGGCATAAGAAAAGAAAGTTAGAGGCCGTCTCATCAATGAGACGGGCAAGTGATAAAACAATTTCCTTTTCAGTACTGCAAATAATCGTACCGGCACTATTTTAGGCAAGAAACGCCCCAAATCCTTTAGAAAATGGGCTTTTGGGGATAATTACTGCCCCTAAAATATCTTTCGGTTCAAGTCAAATTGGGTTAAATAATCGCTTACCCGTTTTACAAACATTCCTCCCAAAGCGCCATCTACTACGCGGTGGTCGTAGGAATGAGAAATGTACATCATACTGCGTATGCCGATGACATCCCCTTGCGGAGTTTCAATAACAACCGGGCGTTTTTGAATCGCTCCAAAGGCCATAATTGCTACTTGTGGTTGAACAATAATGGGAGTGCCCATCAGGTTGCCGAAGGTTCCAATGTTCGAGATGGTGTAGGTGCCGCCTGCAAGGTCATCTGCTGTGAGTTTGTTTTGGCGTGCACGGTTGGCCAATTCATTTACTTTTTTTGCCAAGCCAATCAAACTGTATTGGTCAGCATTATGTATGACGGGAACGATTAAATTGCCGCTTGGGAGAGCCACTGCCATTCCGATATTAATGTCACGTTTTTTGAGAATGTTGTCTCCTTCCACCGAAATGTTTATCAACGGAAAATCTTTGATGGCTTTCACAACGGCCTCAATCAAAATAGGAGTATAAGTGATGCCGTCGCCCGTTTGTCGTCTAAATTCGTCTTTGATTTGATTGCGCCACAGCACAATGTTCGTCATATCGGTTTCCACAAACGAAGCCACGTGCGTCGATGTATTTTTTGATTCTATCATCCGCTCCGCAATCATGCGCCGCATTCTGTCCATCGGCATTATTTCGACAGAGGATTTATGATTTGCGATTTGCGATTTGTGATTTAGGTCTGCCGAATCGGTGCTTGATGAACTGCTCACTGTTGACTGCCGACTGCCGACTGCCGACTGCTGCCGACTTTCCAAATACGCTAAAATATCTTTTTTTGTAACGCGGCTTTCTGCTCCCGTTCCAGAAATTTGGTCAAGTTCCTGACGCGAAACTCCTTCCATTTGGGCAATATTGAGCACCAACGGTGAATAAAAACGGCTACCGGTGGTTGGAACGGAAGGCTCAGGTAAGGCAGGAGTAACAGCAGTAGCAACCGTTTCAAATTGTTTTTCCAATTCAACGGCTTCTTCCGGAACGGCTACGGACGTAATTCCATTGACGGCCTCACCTGCCGGGGTATCAATACGAATCACGACATTGCCGACGGGTACGACATCCCCTTCTTTTACTAAAATTTCAGCAATAATACCCCCGTATGGCGCGGGAACTTCGGTATCCACTTTGTCGGTAGCTACTTCCATTACGGAGTCATCGGCTTCGACGCGGTCGCCTACTTTTTTCAAAATACTGATCACTGTACACTCCATGACACTCTCACCCATGCGAGGCATCACCATTTCAACTATTGCCATTTGTTTTCGTATTAATATCTATTTCAAATCCACAAACAGTTAACTTCCTTACTACAAGCCCAGCATTTGTTTTCTGAGTAAATTCAATAAATAAACGCTCGTAAATTGGATGTTTTGTTCGCGAAACTTTCCTAATTGTAATTTTTGAGTCACTGTACCGTCCGGGCCGGCGCTGGCAATCCAGATAGTGCCTACGGGTTTTTCTTCCGTGCCTCCGTCGGGTCCTGCAATGCCGCTGGCAGCAATGCCGTAGGTGGTATGCAGACGATTGCGTACTCCCTCGGCCATTTCGATGACCGTTTGCTCACTTACGGCGCCGTGAGCAGCTAATGTGTCGGAATTTACCCCCAATTCGGCAATCTTCACTTCGTTGCTGTAACTCACCACCCCACCTGTAAAATACTGAGAAGAGCCGGGTACTTTGGTAATCAGATGAGATACGTAGCCACCCGTACAACTTTCGGCTGTAGCGACCGTTTGACCGCGTTCTTTCAAAAGTTGACCTACTACGTTTTCAATTTCCACATTATCATACCCAAATACATTCACTGCAATCAGGGGCAATACTTTGTCAACTTCGGCCTGCGTGTCTTTTTTGAGCTGTTCCAAATCGGAACCCGTGGCGGTAAGGCGGAGTCGAACCTGCCCAAAGTTGGGTAGATAGGCCAATTTTATATGAGAAGGCAGATTATCTTCCCAGTCGGCGATGCGTTCTGCTAAAAACGATTCGCCAATGCCAATGGTATGCAGCATTTTATGGTAAATGACAGGAGTTTCAAAAAACTCCCGCAATTTAGGCAGCATGGCGTGCGTCATGAGGTTTTTCATCTCAAACGGTACACCGGGCATGGAAATAAATACCTTACCATTGTGCTCAATCCATATTCCTGGGGCGGTCCCCCAATTGTTGGGAATGTAGGTGCTGTTTTTGGGAACCGCCGCCTGTTGCCGATTTAGTTCAGTCATCGGCCGACCTCTTTTTTCAAAAAAGTTGGTGATAAATGCTAAAGCTTCTTCGTTGATATATAGCTCAGTATCAAAGTAGTTACAAAGAGTTTTCTTGGTGATGTCGTCTTTGGTCGGTCCCAATCCGCCCGTAATAAGGATAACGTCAGCGCGAGATTCGGCTTCCTGCAATACGTCCAAAATAGCCTGTTCGTTGTCTCCTACGGATGATTTTCGGATGGTACGAATGCCGATATTAGTAAGTTCGGTGCTGATCCACTGGGTGTTGGTGTCGGTAATTTGTCCAAACAATATTTCGTCTCCAATCGTAATTACTTCTGCTTTGACCATGAATTCTAAAATTTTTTCAAAGTTAGACAAAATTCTGTTTTGATAGGAACGTTCTACCATTGCTGCAACCGTTACTTTACTTACCTTGTGACGTCGCAACAATAAACCACCTTACATTAAATGGATAAATACCTCATGAAATCGTCTTTTACTTTCTTATTTGCGGTACTTTTTACTTTTCAATCAGTTGCTCAAGAGCCCAAAAAAGGGGGCTTGGGAGGTTTACTGGAAAAAGCGGGTCAGGTTCTTACTAATACCTCCGGAGGCAGTCTTAGCAACGATGAGATTGTGATGGGGCTCAAAGAGGCGTTACAGGTAGGTATTTCAAACGGGTCGGCGCAGGCATCCGCCTTGGATGGTTACTTTAAAAATAACCTTATCAAATTGGCATTCCCTCCTGATGTACAACGCGTTGAAACGAAGTTGCGCCAAATTGGCTTGGGAAATGAAGTGGATAAGTTTATCCTGTCGCTCAACCGCGCTGCCGAAGATGCGGCCAAAAAATCGAAGCCTGTTTTTGTTAAAGCCATTACTTCCATGAGTATACAGGATGCTCTCGGAATTTTGAAGGGCGATTCTACGGCGGCCACCAAATACCTGCAACGTACGACTAATCAGGAGTTGTATAATCAGTTTTTTCCGGTAATAGACAGCACGCTCAAACTGAACAATACTACTAAATATTACACGGATTTGGTAAATACGTACAACAAACTCCCATTGGTACAGAAAGTAAATCCGGACCTCAAGCAGTACGCTACTCAAAAAGCAATTGACGGACTATTTGTGTTGATTTCGCAGGAAGAGCGTAAAATTCGCAAAGACCCTATGGCGCGGGTCAATGATATTTTGAAGAAGGTTTTCGGGCAGAAATAATTGGAGTCAGTAACGAACAGCAAGAGAAAGTCAATGTGCCAATACCAATTCAAGGCTTTTCATCACAACATCGCCCATGCTGCGGCATTGCAAAAAACTGTTGTTTTGATAATGGTACGCCAATTCGCGTTTGAGTTGATTTAAATTTTGAGGAAGCGAAATGGTATCCTGCTGCATCACTTTCATCAGGTCTTGGATGCGGTTGCGCTCTACCCGTATGCGGCCTGAGATAAGCGAACGCTCTTCGCGCTGGTATTGTAGTACACTTTCCGGAGTAAGGTATTTCATTCCCATCTCAATAATGGCGTTATTCTGTTTGAAATACTGGGGGAGGTACACCGCCTTTTTGCCTTCGTACGATTGCTGGTCAAAGTCAATGGAACGAATGCGGTAGTAGATTTCTTCAAAGTCGGGTGTAATATCCACCACAAAGTTACTGGAGTGCATGTCACCGAGCAGCCTAACAAAGCAACGCTCGTTGAATTTGACAAACTCCTTACAAAACCGAACGATGTTTAGGTTGGGTTCATTCAGGTAGTTTTTGATGAACATATCGCCGGGAATCCCCGCAATGTGCTCTTCGACCAACGTATCTTTGCTGGTCATATAGCTGATGCGGTTGGGAGATAGAATGTGCTCTAATTCAAGTCCGTAAATCCGCGAGGCATCGGCATTTTTGATGTAAAAGTAGTCAAAGTTATCGTTGACTTTATTGACAATCCGCACTCGAAACGGCTTTGAATTTCCGTAGGAACACAGGTCAACCCGGTCTACATACAGGTGTTTCATGACCGATAAGTCTCCGTCGGCTTTTAAGTCAGCATAAATAGTTTTTAGGGCATAATACACTTCGTCAATCTCGCTGTGGGCATAAAAAACCGTTTCCCACAGGGTATCACTGCCTTTTTTGTCGTAAAGCGGAATGGCGTTATCGTAGCGTAACAAATAGCTGTAATCAATGGGTAGAGAAACTTCTCGATTATAGCTTTCCAAATAGCCCCGCAAATCGGAGTTGATGCGAAACGGGATCTTTTTGTTAGAGATGAAGGCCATAGTTAGTAATGAGCATCAATTACTGTATTTCTTATTCAATACTAACTACTTAATACTACGTTCTCGATAAAGTGTACGGTCTTTGGGCATCCAATTTAAGGAAAATAAACAGCAGTATCGTAAAGGCCCACATGGAAGAGCCGCCGTAGCTGAAGAAAGGCAGTGGAATTCCGATCACGACCATCAAACCAATGGTCATTCCGATATTGACCAAAAAGTGAAAAAACAGAATACCGGCTACGCAATACCCGTACGCACGGGCAAACCGCGTACGCTGTCGTTCGGCCAGAAAAATGATGCGGCACATGAGTCCCAAAATAAGCAGAACCACAGCGGCGCTTCCTACAAAACCGTGCTCTTCGCCAATGGTACAAAAAATAAAATCGGAGTGTTGTTCAGGAACAAAGTTGAATTTGGTCTGGGTGCCGTCTAAAAATCCCTTTCCCCACAAACGTCCGGAACCGATGGCAATCTTGGACTGTATCACGTTCCAGCCTTTTCCAGTTGGATCGGCTTTGGGGTTAATCAATACATCAATACGTTTGCGTTGGTGGGGTTGGAGTACGTGTTTGGTAAAAAAGTCAACGCTTGATACAAACAGCATCATCATGCCGAAGACTAAAGATAAATTGATAAGCGTCTTTTTGGATCGATCATACCGGGGAATGATGAAACGATATACTATGGCTGCGAGTGCCGCCAAACCCAGACAAATATACAAGATGGGAAAAAATAGAGAAAGGATGAATAATACAATGGCGATAAGCAGCATGGCCGGATAAATGCCCTCAATTCCTTCTCTGTACAATACGATCATAAAAGACGCAAACACCAATGCACAGCCGGTCTCCTTTGAGACCAGAATGAGCAACATTGGCAGTATAAGGATACCTGCCACCCAGAGTTTATCTTTGAATTTATTGAGGTTGACATTGGGCTGGGTAATGAACTTTGAAACCATTAATGCAGTCCCGATTTTGGAAAATTCGGCCGGCTGCAGCGAAAACGATCCCAGCTTTATCCAGGAATGGGAACCTTTGATCTCACTTCCAAACACCAGAACGGCCAAAAGCAAAAAAATAGAAAATCCATAAATGATACGGGCAAATGCTTCCCAAAATTTATGGTCAATCACAAGAATAGCGATGATAATAAAGACAGCAGAGCCGATAAACATTAATTGCCGTCCGGCGCTGTTGGAAAGGTCAAACAGTTTGGTTTGTTCCTCGGGGTCATAAATAGCCGCATACACGTTAAAAAGCCCCATGGTGACACAGGCCGCGTAAATCAATACGGTCAGCCAGTCTATATTTTGAGTGATATCTTGTTCGTTCCGAGCCATTTTTTTAGTTAATAGTCCACAGTTAATAGTCCGCAGTCAATAGTTTTAAGAGAATTAACCATTTATTTTTTTCTCCGCAGCTGTGGTTTGTTTTACAATCGTTGCTTCAGGCTTGGACTTAGGAGGAGTGGGTTTTTCTTCTTTGGGCTTAGGGGTTTGTGGCTTGAGAATAATCACGTTCTGCATGAGGTTCTTATTCTTCCATTCGTGTTCGTAGGCTTTACGGTCAACGTGGCCTTTGATGTATTTTTCAATGATTAACGAAGCAACGGGAGCAGCGTAAAATCCACCAAAACCCGCATTCTCAACCAGTACCGCAATCGCAATTTTTGGATTATATTTAGGCGCAAAAGCAATAAAAATAGAGTGGTCTTTTCCTTTTTTATTTTGAGAGGTACCCGTTTTTCCACACATCTGAACATCGGGAATAATCGCTCCCCGAGAAACTGTTCCGCGAATAACGGCCATTTCCATACCATTTACGACCGTTTCAAAATAATGCGGTTCTACACCCGTTTCGTGCTTTTCGGTGTATTGAGCAAGCGGATTATTGTTTTTGCCGACTCCTTTCACCAAATGGGGAGCAATGTACCAACCCCGATTCGCAATAATAGCGGCTAAGTTGGCCAATTTCAGAGGGTTAATTAACAACTCACCCTCTCCAATACTTAGAGAGTAGATATTGGAAAATTTCCAGCGTTTTTCTCCGTAAATTTTATCATAATACTTTACGTCAGGCAGTTTTCCCGAAGATTCACTGGGAAGGTCAATGCCCAGTTTATGTCCGAATCCGAATTTTTCGGTGTAATCATGCCATTTTGTTAAGCCAATCGCGGAGGCCTTAAAGGTATTTTTTTCGGAGTTGGCATAAAGCATCCGACGAAACACATGGTAAAAATACGGGTTACACGACCATTGAATCGCACTGGACACGCCCGTAAGTCCGCCGTGTCCGTGGCATTTCATGGGAGCCCCGGCGTGAGAAAATATACTTCCCGGACTGATAGCCCCTTCCTGCATAGCGACCAGTGCCTGTACAGTCTTGAACGTAGACCCTGGACGGTAGCTTCCCGATAAAGCGCGGTTGTTCAAAGGTTTGTAAGGGTCGCGGTAGAGCTTGGAGTAGTTTTTAGAAAATTCGCGGGTTGCAAACAGGGCAGGGTCGTAGGTGGGGGCCGAAGTCATGGCCAGAATCTCACCCGATGATGGCTCAATCGCAACTACGGCACCCGCTTTGCCCGCCATCAGGCTGTCGGAATATTGCTGAAGTTTTAAATCAATGCTGCTGTACAGGTTTTGGCCTGCCGAAGCGATTGTATCCAATTCTCCGTCTTTCCAAGGCCCCTTAGCTACTCCGTGTACATCCTGCATGACGTAACGTACCCCGCGTCGACCGCGCAGTTGTTCTTCGTAATATTTTTCCAAGCCGCTTTGCCCCACCAAATCCCCTTGGTGATAGTACAGGTTATCCTGATTGTCCAATTGCTTTTTGGAGATTTCGCTGACATAACCCAACGCGTGAGCAAACGTAGGAGCAGAATAGGTTCGGATAGAACTTTTGAGGTATTCAAAACCCGGATAATCCACCATGGCATCCTGAATGCGGGCAAAATCCTCTTTGGACAACTGACGCATAAAAAGTGAAGGCTTGGCCCGAGAATAGATTTTGGCGACTCTCATCAGACTGTCGAAGTCGTTTTTGGTAATTTTTAACAAATTACACAACGACAGCGTGTCTTTTACTTTGAATTTATTGGGTGTAACGTACAAGTCGTACACCAACGTATTAAAAACAATCAGATTCCCTTTTCGGTCATAAATCTGTCCGCGCATGGGGACATCGGGGATTGCTTTAATGGAATTACTGGCTGTTTCGTAGGTATTATCCAGCACTTGAAGAAACAAAAGGCGAATCAGATAAATAATTCCTACCACCACAAACAATCCGTATACAAAAAACTTCCTATTTTCTGACATCTAAGTAAATGTAAATTACAAATTGTGAATTAGTGATGGGGCCGCCCGCGCGGTTGCGAATTAGTGAATATCTATTACTAATTCACTACATTCTCCGCACCAGTCGATGGCTTTGTTATTTACAAATTTGCTTATTGACAAGCTGGTGATGCGGTTAATGGTCATTTATGCATTCACTGCCCGTAGGTTTACCCGCGTCAAAGATTTAATAATGGGTGAAAAACGACGAACAATGCACAAACTCTCACTACAAAGTTCGCTGCTTTTCACCGATTTTCAAGCATGAAATTCAAGATATTAATCAGGATTTACCATCCAGTGCCTTTTATTTTTGTTTTAATACGACATAAATACATATCGGCCGTCAGATAAAGGGTAGTGCCATCGTCGCCCCAGCCGCAGTTAGCCGTTGCTTCTCCGGTTTCAATACGTCCCAAGAGCTGCCCGGTTGGACTGAGAATCAAAACACCGCCGGGGCCGGTGCTCCAAACATTTCCGTTTTGGTCGGTTTTAAGGCCATCGGGCAGTCCCGGAAGGCCTTGTTTTACCATAGACGTAGCGTCAAACAATACTTTTCCCTGACCAACCGAGCCGTCGGTCTGTACCGGAAAAGCCATAATGACCGCTTTATCGGGGTCAGATTGAGCTACGTACAACGTTTTTTCGTCAGGTGAGAAAGCAAGTCCGTTCGGACGGGTCATGTCTTTGGTAATTAGCGTAACTACCCCGTCAGTCCCAACGCGATACACACCGAACCAATTGATTTCGCGGGTAGGATCGTCCTGTTTTCTGGGCATTCCATAAGGAGGGTCCGTAAAATAATAAGCGCCGCTTGAGTGTTGTACGACGTCGTTGGGGCTGTTGAAGCGTTTGCCTTGAAAATTATCGGCGATGGTGCGCTTGCCGCCGTTAATCAGGGGCATGGCCGAAATGCGGCGGTCGCCGTGTTCAGCGAATATCAATCTTCCCTGACGGTCAAGTGTGAGGCCGTTGCTGCCGGGCTCATCGCCGTAGGTGCCGGCACCCGTAAAGCCCGAGGGTTCCAGAAAAGTCGTCAAACCCTCTTTGGCATTCCATTTGAAAACAGTGTTTTGCGGTACATCCGAAAACAGCAGGTAATTTCCATCCTTAACCCAAACAGGCCCTTCGGCCCACGTAAAACCCGACGCCAGTACTTCGATTTTGGCATCTGTTGCCAACAAGGCATCCAATTGCGGCGAGTTGCGAATGACTTTGCCAATGGCAGGGTAGGTGTTTTGAGCAAAAGAAAAAGTGATGGAAAGGAGCAGGATTCCTGTTAATAGACGTGCCGTTTTCATGTTAGTAAAGGTTTATAATCAGCAAAAGACGGTTGTGCTTCATTTTTAACACGCATTGATAAGAGAATTTAATTCAGGCTTTTTAAACCCCATTTTTTCTTTCCATGAAACTATTGATTTCTTGGTTCTCCTTATTTTCATGGATAACCGCTATGCCGTATTTGTTTAATTTTAGCCATTATTTTGCGTCTTTGTTATGATTGCACACGCCCTCGAAATTGTCAAAAAAGAGTTGCAGGCTAATTTGAATCTCTACCAAAATTCCAACGGAGGGTTTTTGGTAGAACTGGCAAATGTGGCCAATTATGTACCCTCCAACGGGCCGCAGGCAATGGATGTGCTGATTACCCTGGTGAATATTAACTTGTAGATGTTAAAATAGGCATAATAGATTGATGGACAAAATATTATGCCTACAAATTGATGCAAAAGTTTGAAATTTGTAGCGACAAAACATCAAATTTACCAACATCAATTAATCACAATGATAAAAAAAGTATCAACAGGAATTAAACAAATTGGTTATAAAATATTTCAAAGGGCATTATAAAAGTAGTACAGATTTAATAGGAGCCTTTGAGGCATTTGAATTAGAGCAAGATGTAGCTCTGAGTTTGGACTTAGAGAAGCTCTTACAGCTTTTGTTTTTAGGTCAATTGGTAGGACTTCAGACTTTGAACAGCATTTTAATCAAATTTGGGATTAGCAGTAATTATCGTCAGATCAAGTATAGGATGCTATGTAATCGTTTGACTAATAGCAAGATGCGACACATATTTGAGCATGAGTTTATAAGTGTTTTGGAAGATATGTGTAAAAAAGACAGCAGTTGTTGGTCAAAGCAGTCAATAAGCGCAGTCTTGGATGATTCTATTTTTCGTCAATGGTTAGCTCAACATACAGATTCATACTAGGGGTGTTATTTTAGTGGACAATACAAAGCGACGGTATATGGCTATAAAGTGGTGAGCCTTGGCCTGGCCATAGATGGAGTGATGTATCCATTGTACTTTGATTTTGTCAAAAATGACAAAATACAGAAGTCGATTGAGTTAGCCAATAAACTCATAAGAAGGTGGAGATTGTTGGTAGAAAAACTCAAAAAGCAAGGGATAGATTTACCCAAAATACATCTAAGTTGCGATAGTGGCTACAGTGATAAGGGTCTTTGTGAAAACTTCCAAGAAAATCATTTGAACTACATTAGTGTTCCTAAAAAAGTCATATTATTGAACTTTGTGGTCAAAAAACAAAATTATCTACTTGGTTATCAGACCATTTTTTGTAATTAGAACAAGAACACCAAGAGGCTCAACAAAAGCTTTCAGAAGCCCAACGAAGGCCATTTGCCTATCGTTTTAGAGCCTATTATTGTTCTCAAAATAGAGAAGTTGCTTTTTTAGCTTTTCGACTGAATGCTTCAAAAAATTGGACCGATTTCTATGATTCATGCAACTGATGGCGTATACAAATCTTTATATTTTTCCTTTCGATGAACGCACGAGAAAACACGATGAATTAGCCGCACGGGATTTCTATGATTCAAGCAAGCGAATACGTATAGTTTTCGTCCGCATCGGCGGTCCGAATATTTTTTACCCTGCTTGGCTAAAGAAAAAATAAGCCTTACAAGTTTA
>NZ_JAIXST010000026.1 GCF_027484545.1 Runella sp.
TGTGCTGTGACAACTTGGGCAAAATAGGTACATAATCTTTGAGTTTAGTCACTCCAAAGTTAGGCATTTGCCCCAGTTGTCTATTTTTTTGTTATAGCATTACTTTGCGCGCACTGCCGTTATTATTTAATCTCTCACGGGTTAAAGCGAGTAATCAACTATAAAACATACTTTAAAACGGGTGTGGAAGTAACTAACTTTGGAATTACGTCAATTTTATTGGCACGAACGGTGTTGATTCAACACACGAATGCAAAGGTAGTAATAATGGTATTATACTCGTAAAAAATTTGCTGTTTCTTCGTTTTTTGAAAATAGACGCGGTTTTTAATTAATTGTCAAATAGACGATTGTACGGTTTTTTTACCAAAGACTAAGGCTAAATGATTTTCATTTGGAACACGATTTGGACTCAATTTGCTGACAATAATATATACGAGAAAGGAAACCAAAAAAGCGGGAAATACTTCATGAATTTCGCTCAGGGTTTCAACATTGAAACGTATACCAAATCGCCAAATCACATTAATAACCATACCTGCTACCATAGAAGCTACCGCTCCTAAGTCAGTTCCCCAGCGGAAATAAAGCCCTCCGAAAATGGTTGGAAAAAAGCTTGCCGCGAAAACGGAACCTGCAAAAGACGACATTTCGACGACGCCGGCTGGTGGGTATAAAGTGAAAATAAATACCAATAGGCAATACAACAGCATACTTCCTTTGGTACGAGCTACAATTTTATGCTCAGCCATCGGCTTCCAAATATGCCAGATGTCTTTGACTATGGAGGTACCCGCTATTAGTATTACCGATGCTAATGAAGACATTCCAGCGGCAAACAGACCCATCATGCAAATTCCCGTTACCAAGGAGTTGTTCAATTTATTAAACATCACTCCCACCACCTGATCTGTATTGTTGATAAGTTTTGCAGCTTCTTCTTGAGTAACCATTCCGTGAACAAAAGCTCCGATACAAAACACACATAAGAGTGAAATTCCCAAAAAAACAGGTGTCCAAATCATGGCAAAGCGCATACTTGCCCGGTCTTTGATGGAATAAAATCGAATGATGAGCTTGGGGTCAGCAATTTGTTTCATGCCGATGGAAAGCCCGATTGCCAAAATGTAAGAGAAAGAAGCTCTATCTCCAAAAGTTACCATACCCCGACCGATTGCTTCGCCCGTTTTGGAGGGATGGTTTAAATAGGCAAGTTTTGTCATCATCGGTTCATACCCACCTACGTACCAAAACGGAATCACAAACATAAGAATAGCTACACCAAACATTAAAATGCCCTGAATGGCATCTGTCCACATCACCCCATACATCCCGCCGACCATGGTGTAAGCACAGGTAAAAAAGATAATAATGAAGGCTGCTAACCCATAATTGACTTCCAATACCGTTTCGAGCAAATTGGCGCAACCTTTGGCGATACCTGTCATATACCAGAGTGTGGCAAATAAAATAATGAACGAAGACAATACGCGAATACTCCGGGAAAGGTTGCTTTTGTATCTCAACTGAAAATAATCAGGTACCGTCAATGATTTTAACCGTACAGATTGGTTCCGCATACGCGGTCCCATGACCAGCCAGGAAATAATGCAGAATACTACCCAAAACAACGCTACATACGCCCAAGACAAACCATATCGAAAAGATTCTCCTGCCTGACCAATGTAAGTACTGGTACTGATAAAGGTCGAAAAGAAAGCCAATGACACCACCCAACCCGGAATTCGGCGATTGGCCAAATAGTATTCATTGACGTTTTTGGAAGCACGTTTCTGGAAAATCCAACCGATATAGACAATTAAGCCCACATAAACGGCGATGCACACCAAGGTAACTGCATGTTTTTGTAGATAGTCAGCCATAGTTAATGGGTAAGAGAGCGGTCATCGTCGGTTACGTCAATATCCATGCGCGAAACGATAAAGGCATTGAGCGCAATCAATACTAACATAGCCCAGAAGGGAAAAGCAATTAAGAATTCCATAATTTTTTCAGGTCATTTTTGGTAACTTTTCCCATGGCGTTTCGCGGCAACTCTTCCACAATTTTGTAGTGCCGGGGCACTCGATAAGAGGGCATCCGTTCGCGCATCCACTGATTCAATTCAGTTAAGTCAACGGTCGTTGAGGTTATCAAGGCGGCCGCCACCGTTTCTCCCCACTCTTCGTTGGGAATTCCTACTACGCTACAATCTTTAACAGCGAGATGGGTTCGTAACACTTCCTCAATTTCAAGGGCAGATATTTTGTAACCGCCTGATTTAATAATATCGACGGAACTGCGTCCTAAAATCTTATAACTACCTTCTTCGATAATCGCTACATCGCCGGTTTTGAACCAACCGTCTTCCGTAAAAGATTCCTGAGTAGCCTGTGGGCGGTACCAATATTCCGAAAATACGTTCGGTCCTTTTACCTGAATTTCGCCCGCCTGCTCTTTTTCTACTTGCTTATTTTGTTCATCTACTAATCTTACCAGTACGTTAGGCAAAGGAACACCCACAAATCCTGCTCGGCGCTGACCGTGGTAAGGGTTGCTGAGTGCCATGCCGATTTCAGTCATTCCATACCGTTCAAGTAAGGTATGACCGCTCACTTTCTGCCATTTTTCCATGATGGAAACAGGTAACGCCGCTGAACCCGATACCATGAGACGGAAAGTTTTCATAGCGTTTGAGAGAGCCTGTTGTTCTTCGACGACCAAACTTTCAAAATGAGCAATCAATTTGAAATAAATCGTGGGAACTGCCATGAAAATCCCGCTGACACTAAGTTGTGCCATTTTTTGAAACCAATTAAAGACTTTTTGCGGGGCAAATTCAGGTAAAAACTCAACACATCCTCCCACCCACAGCGTACAACTAATGACGTTGATAATGCCGTGTACGTGGTGAAGGGGTAAAATACACAGAATTGCGTCGGTTGATGCATATTCCCAAGCCTCAACAAGAGTGGAGATTTGGGCTTCGAGATTGGCGTGGGTTGTTACGACACCTTTGGGCAAATTAGTGGTACCACTTGTGTATAGAATCATGGCACGTCGCTCGGTGCTGATTTCCAGTAAGCCGATTGTTCGGGTTTTTGTTTCCTCACCCAAAACGATGAATCGAATTCCTTTTTCTTGGGCTAACGGTCGTAAAATGTCCTCAAATTGAGGAGAAACTACTATGATTTCTGCACCAGTATCTTCAATAACATATTGCAAAGAAGGCAAAGGGTGGGTGGTACAAAGCGGAACGGCTACCCCTCCGGCTTTCCATATCGCCCATTGCACTTTGACATACTCAAAACTCGACTCAACCATAAATGCGACTCGGCCTTCGGCTAAATCAAACGCATTTCCCAGCAATACAGACGTAAAATCCGTCGATTCATCCAATACGTTTTGATATGTATAGTGCTCTCCATTGGAAATAATAGCCGTGCGGGTTGAATGCTTCTGAGCTTGGTGGAAGATTTGGAGCATGATTTAACGCTGAATCGTAGAAAACAGTACTAATTGGAACAGTAAACCAAGAGACTGAATTCTTTGTAAATAAAAAGTAGGATAATTAATTAAAAAGCCTTTGGTAATTTTTGTGGGTTTGCATCAATTTGATACAAACTTATTAGCCGTACTTCGATATTCCAAATTTTTTCCTTTTTTTGTGCAAATTTAATCTCATGCCTACCAGCCAACCAATAAAAGCTTTTTTAGATAAGGGACCCGAATATTTGCCCAGCGTCTCCGTTGATTGCGTCATTTTTGGGTTTCACGAAAATCAATTGAAAGTATTATTACTGGAATTTAAACATACAAAAGCTTTTGCTTTGCCAGGCGGATTTGTATTCAAAGAAGAAAGTACAGATGAGGCTGCCACGCGGATTTTGTGGGAGCGAACGGGAGTTAAAGATATCTATTTGGAGCAATTTCATACGTTTGGGGAGCAAAATCGCGGAAATTGGGATGTTCACAAAGCAACCATGTCATCGCATGGCTTTGAACTTGAAGTAGAACATTGGCTACTTCAGCGGTTTATCTCCATCGGTTATTATGCATTGGTAGATTTTTCCAAAGTGCAGCCTACGCCCGATATTTTTTCTGATTTAGGAGACTGGTATGATATACATCAAATTCCGGCATTGATTCTTGACCACAATATGATTATTGACAAAGCTTTAGAGACGCTCCGATTGATGCTTGATCATAAATTGGTGGGTTTCAATCTGTTGTCTGAAACATTTACGATGAATGAACTGCAAAGCCTGTACGAGACGATTTTGGATAAGAAGCTGTTGCGAGCAAATTTTCAACGAAAAATGCTCAGTTTAGGGATATTGGAGCGAGTAAAGAAGAAGTTTTCAGGGAAAGCCCATAAGCCTCCTTATGTGTATCGGATTAATCAAAATCAATAAGTAACAGGCTTAATTAACTCGCCATTTTAACTTAAATACCTTCTGTTGGGAGGGCGTGTTTTTACTGTTTGTTACATCACGGTCAAACAAACGATTCAGATTATTGCCCGCAGGGTCTTCCAGGCGAGATTCGATTTGAAGAGCGTATTCGCCAATAGACCAAGGCTTCAATGGAATAAATTGCCACTTTTTTTCTTCATCGGAGAGCTGAATGGAGCCCTCAATCGGCTGACCTTGGCTATCCACCACCTGAACCGCATTTTGCAATAAAATATAGTCCAGAGTTTCTTTCACATTCACCTCAAGTGGTTGAAGTGTGCCCTTCAGCGGAGCTTTTACCTGCCATTCGTTGGTAGAGGGCGAAGTCATATCGCGGGTTGTGACCACAAAATTCTTGGTGTAACTCTGCTCCAAGACAGTGCCTAGTTCATCGGGCCATTGATTGGAAATCACCAATTTGTAGCGTTGACCTTGGGTTAATGGCGCTCCCTGAAGTTTGTTGGGTTGTAAATCACGTTTGATTCTGCCTGGATCAAGCCAAAGGGTTAAAATGGTTTTCTCGGCGTTCCACAGTTCGGGTTGTAAATTCAGAAAAATACGGGGCAACGTGTCGCCTTGCTGATTGAGTAATGAAATATAGTGCAAAGAATGCCCTTCCACCATTGGGCGGGAAAAAACAAAATAGAACTTCAGCAGGTTTTCGGGTAAAGTATCTTGGCTGGGATAAATGCCCGATAGGGTAGGAATATCCGTTGATTTAGGAATTTCAATTTCGGCGAGCAGCTCTTTTTCTAAAACAACTTCGTAGCGTAATCCTCTGGTGAATGGAATAAGCGGCTCAAAAATCAAGGTGTCTTTGCTGATTTTGTAATCGCCCAGAATAGCGGTTTTTATGCCTGGCCTTGCCAGTTGTACTTTTACTAAGTGGGAGATTTCGTCCCTGCTAATGGAATTGAGCAGGGAAAGCGGTATCAATAATCCCGTTGCCTGACCATTTTTCCAGTGAATGGATAGGTTGGCTTTGGAAGTTTCCTGTCGTTGGGCACAACCGAAGAACAGGACTAAACAAAAAAGAATCAGTTTGCACGAGTTGCGCAAACTGATTCGTACTTCTTTGTTCATAATTTACAACGAACGGTTATTGGATGTCCGAACGTCAAGGTCTCCGTTGGCTCTGCGTTGGAGGAAAATAAATTGAGTATCGTCCAATTTGTCCAATTGCAGCACATTTACCATCGGGAAAGATACGTAAGGTACCCCTGCGGTACTGTAATTCTCTTTGATAGGCTGAGTAAGTGACCCTTGGTAGGTTTCAATGTCTTTGAATTTAACTTTCATAACCGGACGATCAGAATTTGCCATGATGAGGAAAGATTCATCTCCTTTTTTCATGGTACCAAAGGACTGTTTCCTGCGCCAAATTCACCTACCGTACGTCCTTTTACGTGAGTTCCTGTTTTCAAATCTTCGATTGGGAAAAGTACTAAAGGAGTGCAGGTATAACTGGCTACCAAAAATTTCTTGCCGTTTAACTCTGCTGTAGTGAAAGTCTTAATGGGGGAATTAGTTTCGTACTGACCGTGTGCCGCATGATAAATTTCCAACGAAGATTGATTTTGGCTATTGGTAAACGGAAATGCAATGCTGCGGAAAGTGGAACCAAATTCCTGATTGGATAATCCACTGACCATCACTTTGCCATCAGCATAATTGAGGTCAGAAATAGCCCATACCCGCATCGGCCGACCGCGTTGGTCTTTGGCATCTTCTGCTGGGGCGTTGTTGAGCGCCACCATCGAAAACTTGATATCTTTCAAGCTTACCGGTTGGATATTGTCACCGTCTATTTTTAATAAAACAGGTGCTCCGCTACCAGATTGCACAGCGCAATACACTTTTTTAGAAAGCGGATTGACCACCAAATCCTGAATGGTAATGTTTTTGGCTTCAGTACCCAATAAGGCCGCGATTTTTTGGTCAATGTTCTTTATTTCAACCGCTTTAGCCGTGGCAACTGTCTCGGCATCTTTGGTATCGATGGCAAATACCGATGCACTTTTAGAATCTCCTATAAACAAGACACCTTCCGGGCCAAAGGCAAGCGCACTTATCGACTTTACTTCGGGTGTGCCCGTCTCAAAACCGCTCAATACGCTTGTTGTGCGATTTGTGTAGGCTACCAACAGCACCGCAGAAACTGCTGCGGTCAATGATAATAACGTCTTTTTCATAGTAGTGATGATTTAAAAGTTTGATTGTTTTGTGACTTACGAGAGTTGATAATGGATGTGTAATACAACACTAAGTAAGTGAAAGTGTTTCTTAGTGAGCTAATTATGAGGTGATTTTCTTTAAATTGGTAAAACTCGTCGCTATACTTTCAAAAGGATTGGGAGCCATGTCCTGTTCTACGAAATAATATTTCAAACCAGCGATTTTGGCATTGGCAAAAATCTTTTTGAAATCCACGACCCCGTTGCCGATTTCCGTCGGGGTTTTCAAATCCTGATTGATGTCTTTGGTGTGCCAAAGTGGAAAACGCCCGGGTTGTTGTTTGAATAATTCGACGGGGTCGTAGCCGGCTTTTACTACCCATGCCATGTCCATTTCCATTGTAACAAGGTCAGGGCTGGTTTGGGAAAGAATCAATTCGTAAGGAGTTTTGCCTTCTACTTTATCAAATTCGGTCGCATGATTGTGATACGCAAAACTGATTCCCGCTTTTTTGCAAGCTTCTCCGGTTTTTACAAATACCTCAATTGATTTTTTGATTTCATCCAATGTGCCCACAGGCGTAGAAGCACAGACCAAGTAGGTAAGACCGCCTTCGGCCGCTTCATCCACGATTTGTTGGTAATTTTCCAAAAGATTCAATCGTTTGGGCATATTCGCCGGCATTGGGCGAGGAGGTTGGCCGCCTCCTCCAGCCGCTCCCTGCGGCGGTACGCCAGCAGGTGGTGTACCGGCGGCTCCTGCTTGAGCAGGACGCGGACGGAAAGGTGCACCGCCTACGTGGTGAGCACGCCATGTCATTCCCAAGTCTTCCACTATTTTCTTAAACTCTTTGGGGGTATAGCCGTAATAGCCATCTTTCATGCTGAATGCTGACTCAATTTCTTTGTAACCAATGGCAGCTACTTTTTCTAAAGAACCTTTGGCGTCGTCAGACATGGCTCTGAACAGCGTAAACAACTGTAAGCCGGGACGAGGAAAAGCTTCAGGAGCAAATAGGTTATTGGCAAAAGAAGGTATAGCTAAACTGCCTAATGCCAAAGCACCGGAGTTTTTAAGGAAGTTTCTGCGATTTTGCATTCTTATTGATAGATTTTAGGGAGCGTATTGTTACGCCCAAAGCCAGTAAATACAATGAACGTTGATAAGATTTTGAGGCCTTATCAACGTGTAATTAAGGGTTATAGGTTAGGGGTGGTATTCTGAAACTGTATCGTACTGACCGACATCAAAATCTGATTTGGTTGGGCATTAGGGTTTTTGAAAACAAAATACACATCGTGAAAACCTTCCGTTGCTTCAATTTTGGCAACGGCCTGTTGTCCCATCTGTCTTCGTTGACCGCCCCCAGCTGCCGCAGGAGGTGTTGCCGGTTTGCTGCCATTAGCAGGGGCAGTAGTAGCAGCGGCAGGAGGTGGGCCAAAAACAGGATCCTTCACCACCACGGGTGAAGTAGTACCGATTAATTTACCCGTAGGTGAGCCCAACCGAACTTCCACTACGCCTCCAGAAGCACCAACTCGGGTGGTAGCTTGTGCCATAATTTCGATTTGCTTAATGCCGGTCAAATCCAACTGATTGTAACCGATGTACGAATCGTTGCCAATTAGATTGAATGATTTAGAAGGAGTAATCAACAACTCCGAACCTTTGCTTTTTTCGGCTTTGGCAGGGTCGAGGGAGGGGTTACGTAAATGCAGGATGTTTGCAGACATCAATGGTGAAAGCAATTTGGTGCCTCTGTCGGTATAAGCGGCCCGTAATACGTAGCTGCCGCGTCCGTTTTCTCCTGCAGGAACTTTAGCGGTGTAGGCACCTTCGGTGGGGAAGGATTGAGCCTGCAGGGGTTTTTCTCCCAAACTCAAAATGTATTTTACCATCGTAGCCGCGTCGTTGGGCGAAATTTGCGGGTGGGCGCTCATGGCGTGGTCGCCCCATACACCCCCGCCGCCTGCGATGATTTTTTTTGCTAAGTTTTCAGGGGCTGTTGCATCACCTTTGTATTTTTGAGCAATGTCTTTGTAGCTGGGACCTACCGATTTTTTATCCACGATGTGGCAGGATTTACAATCGCTTGCGCTGATCAGTTTATGACCGGTATTGAAACGAACTGACGCGTCAGTACCTTGATAGTTGGAAGCAATTTCAATCGGGTCAAAGCTATCGGGCATGTAATCAATGTTGACAGCTACCTGACCTGAGGCGATTTTTCCGTTTTCCAGACTTCCGTCTTCTTTGTCGGTTACTTTGACTTTGTATTCAATTGTTTGATTAGGAAAAAAGAAAGATTTATTCCCTTTTGTTACTTCAAATGCCACTTCAGGTGCTTCATTTCCTGCTTTGATTTCGAGCGTGCGGCTGTTTTTGGCACCTTTCGGGTCAGTGACCGTTAAAATTGCTTTGTAGGTGCCCGGTTTATCGAACGTAACAGTAGGGTTTGCCTGAGTCAGCGTTTTGAAAATACCTGCTTTAGAAGTGATTTTCCACTCGTATTTAAGCTCATCCTGGTCAAAGTCCTGCGTTCCTTCGGAAGAAAAAGCAACTTTGAAAGGAACAGCCCCTGCTTTTTTGTCGGAAGTGGCTTGTACGATTGGCTTGCGGTTGCCGGCGTTGTATTCGATTTTTACCAAACGGGCATTGTCATTTCCTCTAAACCACGCACTGCCGTATTCTAAGACATACAAATCGCCGTCGGGGCTGAAATCCATATCAATGGCGCTGCTGAAGTTTTCGCTTGGCATAAAACGCTCCATAGATTTATAGTCGCCGTTTTCGTCCATTGTCATGGACATAATCCAACCGCGCATAAATTCTACGGCCAACCATTTGCCTTCGTAATAATCAGGAAAAGAGCGTGGGGCATTTTTGAAGTCGGCTTTTCTGAAAACAGGGCCACCCGTTGCGCTGCGGCCCGAACTGCCCACCAAAGGGAATTCCGGTGAGTTGGCATAAGGATACCACACAAAGGCTTTTTGGGCAGGAGGTAATTCTTTCAAACCGGTATTGTTGGGAGAATCATTGATAGGCTTGGCGGGGTCAAATTTAGAATTTGCTTTGACTTTGTTGGTTTCAAAATCCCAATCTGCATACACTTTGTTGTCGCCAATGAAATAGGGCCAACCGAAATTACCTGCTTTTTTGGCCTGATTGAATTCATCATAACCGCGAGGGCCGCGTTCGGAGTCCTGTGAGGCATCCGGCCCTACTTCGCCCCAATACAAAAAGCCCGTTTTGCTGTCAATAGAAGGCCGCCAAGGGTTACGATGGCCCATGGTGTAGATTTCAGGACGGGTTTTTGGAGTTCCCGCGGGGAATAAATTGCCTTTTGGAATCTTGTACGAGCCGTTAGGTTGGGGGGTAATACGCAAAATTTTACCGCGCAAATCATCGGTACTTGCTGCGCCGCGCTGATCGTCCCATGTACTTTGGTTGGGTCGTTCATCCAAGTTGGCATAACCGTCTGAATTACTGTTGCTGGTGTTATTACCCGTAGTTAGGTATAAATTTCCTGCTTTGTCAAACACCATTCCACCGCCGGTATGGCAACATTCTTCGCGTTGGGTAGGTACTTCGATAATCGTTTTTTTGGAAGCTTCCACCAATTCATCACCTTTCAATTCCCAGCGTGCCAACACGTGTTTTTTCTCGGCCGGATCGGCATAGTACATGTAAATCCAGTGATTTTGCGCATAGTTTGGATCGGCAATCAGACCCATGAGCCCTTCTTCCGCTTCACGTACCTGTCCCTGACGGTTGGTATATTTTGTATTGACGGGAATAGCGGCCAATACGCTCACTTCCCTGGTTTTAGGGTCGTATGCTTTTAGGTTTCCCTTGCGTTCGACAAACAAAACGCGTTTGTCGGGAAGAAATGTCATTTCCATGGGCTCATCCAACTTTTCGGTTAAGATGCTTTTGGTAAAACGATTTTCTTCGGGTGGGGTAGATTGGCCATAGGAGGAGGCCACGATTCCCAATGTACTCAACAAAAACGCTGATATACGAAGGAAGGGGGGAGAAAAGTGCATACGAGAATTGAATTTTGGTAATTTTCTTAGTAAAAATAGAAAGAATCAATTCAAAAATACGTGTAACGGTTTGTATCAAATGGAGACAATAGACAAAAAACAGTAACTTACCGACGAGTCCCCGTTTCTAACCGACTATTGGGGTGTCGTTAATGAATTCGATTGGTTTCGTGGCCTGGGTAGGGGCGCACCTCTAAATCCGTATCCCTAAATGAAAGGACAAAGCCACCAATGAATTATTAAAATCAACTGAATTGTTGGCTTTTTTCAAAAAACTATACGCTTACATATTTTCCGCTTTGAGTTCTGCAAAGGCTTTCAATTTTTGAAAAACGGGAATGTCTATCCCAAAAGCGAATAAGCTTATAGTGACTTCACTCCGCACTGCTAAGTAGCTTTTTTCATTTTGAACGGAATAAAAGGCCAACCCTAATTTTAAGTAGGGACGACGGGAACTGTTATTGAGATAAAATTTAACGGCAGGGCTGATTCTGAACAGTCTGTATTCGTGCGAGATCGTTCCGTCATCAAAATCCTTTTGGTAGTTGTAATTATCAAAATGAAAGCTGAGTGTGTTGCTGACTTTAAATTGACTGACTTCCATACTGAGAGCCAGCTTATCTGATAGGCTTGTTAAATGCCATTCTACACCAAGAGTAGGTAAGAAAAGATGATAATTGACCGGTACAGTTGTATTGATCCCCGGTTCATTGTATTGTACCCCTGATGGCTCAACTTTTTGGTTGTAGGTAGGCAACTGCATCTTCATTTGTTGATAACCTCCTTGCAGATAAAAGTGCATTGAATTACGTTTTTTCGAGATGATGTTCATCTCATAAGGTGATTTTATGCACTCATTGTATGATTTTACCACCCTGATTAATTCACTTTCCTTAATTTGCTGACCTTGATAGAGAATATCAGGACATTCCAGTTTGACTAAACCGTGAATGATATCCTGAAATAAAAGTATCGTTTTGACATAGCTTCTGTCTGTACCCTGAATTTCCTTGGTTTCAATCAACAGCGGGTATAATTTTTTAGACTTGTACAGGAAGTAGTCATTTTTTAATCCCTAACTCCGCTTGATAATTACGTAAAGAGGAAAAAACCATAGCCAGAACGTGCAATATTGGTTTTTGTGTAATTAATTTATATTACGTAAATACGTATCACATTATGAATAAAACA
>NZ_JAIXST010000099.1 GCF_027484545.1 Runella sp.
CAAATGAATGCATGAAATTTGCCAATCGTTCTGGTTCGCTTATTTCTACTTTCTTTTTCATTTCGCAAAATTGCAATTATTTTAGTTTTGATTCCAAGAAGTTCGGTCGTTCTCTATAAGTGTATACAAACAGCATCAAAAACATACAAACGACAGGTGGAGAGTATTGGGATATAAATAATAACTAACACTCAAAGATTGTGCCAAAAAAGAGACGAAAGCAGCTATCGAGGCGAATAACTAATAAGTCTATACTTCAGCCATTGTGTCAAAATAACTTACCGATTCATTAGGCTTCCACGGCAACGCAATAGGAAGCCAAACGACTTCTTTGAGCTTTTTTATTGGCAATAAACTATTTTCACTTAACTAATTCTTCTGTTGGTAGTTTTACCGAAAAAGTTGTCCCTTTGCCCGTTTGGCTTTCAACACCGATGCGCCCGTGGTTGCGTTTCACAAACCGTGCTACCATAATCAGTCCCATACCCATACCGTCTTGACCTATTTGGGCTTTCTCAGGGGCATCAAATACTCGCTGAATCACCGCTACTTTGTAGGCAGGCATACCTCCTGCGTCGTCCTTAAACTCCACCAATACGGAATCATTTTCGACTTTGGCCGAGATTTGTAAATTGCCCGCTTGGGGCAGGGCCTTGAAAGAATTGTCTATTAGGTTGCGTACCACCAAGTCGAACGCGTTGGGATCGGCATAAGCAGTGAGGTTGTCGGCGATATCTACCTCAAAATGCACGTTTTTGAGCAGGTTTACACCTGCGTACAAGTCCACGATGAAAGGGAGTAGCGTCTATCAATCACGGCTTTTAATTGTCCTGATTCTGCCAATTTTTTAAATAAAAGCATTTGCTCTTTGCTGTCTTTAGGTAGTGGGAAAAGTACTTTTTTCGTAAATAGTGGAAGAAATACATTTTGATACATAAATCCTAACTCGGTAGAAAAATAAACGGCATTTTCCTTCATTAATTTTTTACACTTAAAATACGAACTCTTCCCCACAGCATCGAAAACAAAGTCGAATTTTTTATTGACTTTTGTGAAATCTTCTTTTGTATAATCAATTACTTCGTCGGCCCCGAGCGATTGAGCTAATCTTAGGTTTTTAGTAGTGGTCACTGCCGTGACCTCTGCCCCAAAATACTTTGCTAATTGTACTCCTGAACTGCCAATTGAGCCAGAAGCGCCATTGACAAGTATTTTATCTCCTTTTTGAATGTTGATTTTTTCTAAATAATTGAAGGCCAAATAGGGGCCTTCGCAGATCGCTGCGGCTTCTTCAAAAGACAGGTTGGAGGGTTTTAAGGCGAGGGAGCCTTCTTGGGACAGGCAGATGTATTCGGCATGAGTCCCAAACTTTTCGGTACTTAATCCAAATACGAAATCTCCTGTTTTAAACAAGGTTACCTCTTTGCCAACGGCTTCGATTTCTCCAGCAAATTCGCTACCCAAAACGTTCATCTTAGGTTTGAAAAGTCCAATAAACAGCCTTGAAATAAAGTATTCGGCACTGCGGAGTCCTGTATCAGTACGGTTTACGGTGGTGGCGCGAATTTTTATAAGAACCTCATCGGCTTTAGGAGTAGGTTTGGGTATCTCTTTAAGTTGGAGAACGTCGGTAGTGCCGTAACGGGTGTTTACAATTGCTTTCATCTTGCTGTTTTTTTCAAAGCAATGAAGAATCCAAAAAGATTACAATGAATCAATGATAAAAGGCTGGAAACAGGTGTTTAAAAGCAAAACTACTCATTGAATTAGTTCACTAAGTGATAGTCTGATCTGTATCCACAATAGAACAAACCGGTACAAGTAAAAATGAAATCCACAGTCCACAGTTGAAAGTAACCTCAAACTGTAAACTGTGGACTGTAACCCCCAAACTGTAAACGATACTCTTACTCGTTGTGGTGTCCTTGGCGACGAATACGACTCACCCCGCTGGTGTTGGAACGAAGGTTCGGAATATTTCCCAAAGAAGCTTTACTCATGCCCGAGGCTTCCACATCGGCCGTTTGAATGCTCATTTGTTCGGCTTCCAAGTTGCAGGCACCTGCTAAATCTGCTTCCAGATTGGTGGAGCTGCCCCGCAATTCCACTTTGGAAGCACCCGATACATCCAAGTCCAATTTCTTGGTAGTGATATCTATCAGAATTTTAGACGCTCCCGAAATTTCTACTTTCAATTCATTGAGGTTGTTGAAACCCGTAATCTTGGATAAAGTTGCCCCAGACAAATCAACTTCTTTGATAGTAGGTACAGTGATAGTCAAACCGACGCGCTTTATGTTTCCAAACAATTTGATTTTCTTCCGATTGTCTATCCGAAGCGTGCCGTCTTCCACTTTTACTTCTATATCATCAATGTCTTCCTCACGTCCGTCGGCTACTACTTTGAAAACGTCACCTTTTTGAACCCTCACTACGAAAGCACCGCCCACGCGAATTTTTTCAAAATTAGTGACGTCGTATTGTTTTACCATCTCGCCTTTGGCATCAAACGATTCGTCAAACGCTTCGTTGAGACCTGACTCAATGCCGCTGCTGATTTCGTCCATGTCGTTGGCATCTTCGTCATTGGTATCCGAATTGTGACTTTCAACAACGACCGGGCGGTCAAGGCATACCAATCCTGAATCACGTTTGATGGCCCAACGTACATTCTTAAATAATTCGTCGTTGATTTCTAAGTCGTATTCTTTTTGCATTTGTTGTCTCACCCCCCAAAAATGGTTGTAGAAATCACGCGTCATTTTGAAGGTTTTGTCGTAAGGCAGGTAAAGTTGCATTCTCAAACTTTGTCCACGGAAACGGAACGTTTTGCCCGACATCGAGAAATCTTCATCAAACAGAAGAGCAGAGTCATTTTGAACTACGTTGTAAATCATATTGGAAGCGTTTGCTTCGGCATCTTTACGAGTACGCCCCTGTGATTGGAATCGCAACTCTAATTTGGCATCGGCAGCATCGTAACCGTCTAAGTCCAAATGGGTGTTGTTGTAATTATCGTCGTTTTGATCTTTTATTTCCAACAAAAACGGCGTAGCGGGCAATTTGTAAGTTTCTACCTTCTCAATCGTTCCTTCACGGCGGAAATTAGAACCGTACCGAATTCCGAAAATAATGCTTCCCATCAGCCCAGCCAAAAACAGACCAAGGAATGTCTGCCATACGGAAGGAGTAAATTTGTTTTCTTTTGTCAATAAAGAGACTCCTAACCAAGCGATGACAGCAAAAGGGACGCCAATGGCAAAGAATAAAAACAGATAAGCTACGGAAGATACTTCACCGATGAAGAAATTGAGCGGCATGAGGTCGCTGTCAATTTGACCCAAGTCCCAAGTCCCTAATACGGCAAACAAAGCAGTAATCAATCCCAATAGTGCACTGGCTCCTATTACTATCATAATCAGTCCGGCAAAGATGCGGGCAATGACGACCAGAAATTTCATCAGTGGGGCCAAACCGCTAAAAATCATGGCTACGATACGAAACGGGAACAGAAGCAGTTTGGTAAACGTATTTTCTTCTTTTTGATGGGGTTGAAGGGCTTTTTTTACGTTGGTTTCGATATTTTCCAAGGTAATGGGCTGCCCCGTCATTTCCATTTTTTCAGTCAGCGTATTGGCTTTTGGGGTAATGAGCCATAAGATGATATAGAGCAGAAGCCCGGAACCAAACAATAATACGCTCAATACCCAGATAAATCGAACGACGCCTAAGTCCACTCCAAAATAAGCGGCTACACCGGAAGCAACACCTCCGACTACTTTTTTGTCGGGGTCAAGGTAAAATTTCTTCACGCTCTTATCTTCTTCCAGCGTATCGGAACCTGGGAAAGCTACCCAACAGGCCACATACACCAGAAAAGCAATGCCACCCAAGGGGCCGAATATCTCCCCGGCATCTATCATGCCTCCACCGGCAGGAAGGCCAATGAAGAAAAACAGGAAAATCAGCCGTGCTATCAGCGGGTCGGTATTGAAATAATGGGCGATGCCCGCACATACTCCTCCCAATAATTTGCGCTTGGTATCGCGTACCAACTTCCGGGGTGGTTGAGGGGTTGTAAGCTTGGGTTGCTCACTCGCTGTGGTTGGCTGACCCATCGGCGGAACGCTGCCTGCTGCCGAAGAAGGGCTTGCAAAGTCTTCTTCTTCTTCAATCGCTTCAAAATCGGCGACGGTACCCATACTTGTGATGAGTTGCTCAACGTCTTCCAAAGCGATGACCTGTTGGTCGGTCGTTTTTTGTTTGTTCAGAAATTTTTCGGCAATTCGCCCTTCGATGTCAGAGATGATTTCTTTACTATCCTCGTACGACGAAAAGTATTTCTGAATGGAGTTTAGGTAATTTTTTAATTTATCGTAGCCGTCCTCTTCGATATAAAAAATCAGACCGGCGATATTGATGCTGATAGTCTTTTTCATGGCAATGGATGCTCGCGCATCAGTTAACAGTTGTCCGTTAATTGTTAAAAGCTATTTGGTTGATGAATCTTCACTTGCTGAGCCTAAATCGTGGGTTTTTTGCACAATCGTATTGACCGAGTCAGAAAGCTCGACCCAAGTATGCTGCATATCGTCCAGAAACTGTTTGCCAACATCGGTCAGGACGTAGTACTTACGAGGCGGTCCTGATTGCGATTCGACCCATTTGTAGTCGAGCAAACCCGAGTTTTTGAGACGGGTCAGGAGTGGGTAAAGCGTACCTTCAACAACCATAATTTTGGCGGAGGTTAGTTCGTCGAGCATATCGGAGGCATATACCTCGCCCCGAGAAATGATATGCATGATGCAAAATTCTAATATTCCTTTTCGCATCTGCACTTGAGCGTTCTCAATATTCATGCTGTTGTCATGTTTTGGAATTTTTTGATTCAAGGTCATGGCTGTAAAAAAAGTAGTCAGTAGTTAGTATTGACAATACTTCATTTTTTCTCAATACTCACTACTATCTACCCAATACTTGTTTAAAATGGCTGTTAATAGGTATTCCATGGTACAAAGCTAATATAAGGTACTTTGTGATGCAAGGTACTTGGCTAAAATATTTTTTATTATGTTGAAAACGGTAAAAATCAAGGATAAACGGCCTGAAAATACAGTTTACAGTATGCGGTTTACAGTTAATAAATAGTAGCCATAAGATTTAATTGTAAATTTGCCGTTCTAACTGCCAATTGTTAACTGTAAACCGCTCGGGCGGCCCCGTGCCTATTCGTCTATGTATTCCTTCAATTTTAAAGAAACCCTTTCCGTTACGCTGATTCTGTTTTCAGTCATTGATATTTTAGGAGCCATTCCCATTATCATTGATTTACGCCAAAAATCAGGAGCTATCAATGCCCGTCGGGCTACGTTGGTAGCGGGGGGATTAATGATTGCGTTTTTGTACGTGGGAAAAGAAATTCTCAAATTATTTGGGGTAGATGTGGCTTCCTTTGCCGTGGCCGGTGCGTTGATTTTGTTTTTGATTGGTCTCGAAATGACCTTGGGACGTACCATTTTTAAGCACGACGCCGTTCACACCAATGCCACTTCTATCGTTCCGATTGCTTTTCCAATCATTGCTGGAGCAGGAACCATGACCACGATTTTGTCGCTCAAAGCCGCTTATCAGGAAATCAATATCGTGTGCGGTATTCTAATTAATTTGGTGTTTATTTATTTGGTATTGCGCTCCTCGGCTTGGCTCGAACGTCAATTGGGCGTGGCAGGTACGGACGTTCTCCGTAAAATTTTCGGTCTTATTTTGATTGCCATTTCAATTAAGCTTTTCCGCAGTACGTTATAATAAACTTTGCGCCTCTGCTCCTTAGCGGCTCTGCACGGTCTGCCGCACGGGCGGCCCCGCGTAGCGGTGAAAAAAATACTTCATTTGGAAATCATTTTTGCTTGTTTAGCCGCTTTATTGGCCGGTTTTGTAGACTCCATCGTAGGTGGTGGAGGTTTGGTGCAAGTTCCTGCTCTTTTTATTTTGTTTCCTCACTTTTCGGTGCCTCAAGTGATTGGTACCAACCGTTTTGCCTCTTTTGTGGGCACGAGTGTGGCTGGGTATCAATATACTCGCAAAGTGGAAGTGCCTTGGCGGGTGGTGTTGGTGGCAGCAGTGGGTACGGCCATCATGTCGTATTTGGGAGCCACGATTGCGAGCTACATGAAAGCGGAAGTGCTGAAGCCTCTCATTTTGGTGCTGATGACGGCGATTGCCATTTATACCTATTCCAATAAAAAATTAGGACATCATGAAAGTCTGCCCGTATCGTTGGTGCGTTTGCAGTGGTATGCTTTGTTGGTGGGCATGGCTACGGGCTTTTACAATGGTTTTGTAGGACCGGGTACCGGAAGTTTATTGGTTTTTGGCTTTGTCAGTTTGATTGGATATGAGTTTTTGCGGGCTTCGGCCATCGCCAAAATCATCAATGTAGTAGCTGATATTGCCTCTTTGATTTTCTTCATTTGGCAAGGTTATGTGGAATTTGAAATTGCTTTCCCCATGATGGCCTGTAACGTTTTAGGAGCATTTTTGGGAAGTAGACTTGCCCTGCTGCGTGGTAATTCTTTCGTTCGTGTTGTGTTTTTATTCGTTGTTTTTGGTTTGATACTTCGCTTTGGTTACGACGTCTTCCGATTATTCTATCCCTGATTATCAATTATTTTCCATAAAAATTTAAGAAACTATTTGAATAGTAATAAAAAAGCCATTATTGTTGTGTCGTAATGACACATTCATTTATGAACCGATACCCTCATTCTACTCGCCTGTTGGTAGCCATCGACTGCATCATCTTCGGTTTCGGCGGGGAAGAGATTAAATTGTTGGTCATTAAACGCAATTTTGAGCCAGAAAGAGGAAAATGGTCGCTCATGGGAGGGTTTGTGAACGAGGAGGAAGATTTGGAAGTGGGGGCTGAGCGAATTTTGTTTGAGTTAACGGGGCTTAACAACATTTACGTCGAACAACTCCAAACATTCGGGAAAGTGAATCGTGACCCGGTGGAACGAACGATTTCTGTGGTCTTTTTTGCCCTAATAAACATCCATAACCACGACGAAGAATCCGTTCGGGTGCACAATGCGGCTTGGATCAGTTTGAAAAACCGGCCGGCACTGATTTTTGACCATGAAAAAATGGTGGAAATCGCACTGGAACGCTTGCGCTACAAAGCAGCCCTTCACCCGATTGGATTTGAGTTGTTGCCCGAAAAATTCACTATTCCTCAATTGCAAAAATTGTACGAAGCGATTTACGACATGAAACTGGATCGACGCAATTTCAGTCGAAAAATTTTATCCACGGGATTGTTGGTAGACACGGGGGAGAAAAACGAAAATTCAGCCACTAAAAAAGCAACTTTATACCGATTGGATAAAGAAAGGTACGAGAGTAAGTTTCACGCATTTTGGTATTTTATGCCCGATCTGTAACTGCTTGGCATATCGTGGGCGGCTGCTCCGTCATTCACTAAATCACTCATTCACTAAATCACAAATTAGCACTTATGCAATCTAAGTACGTCATTGGGGTAGATTACGGGACCGATTCGGTGAGGGCATTGGTGGTCAATACCCAAACGGGTGAAACAGTAGGTACAAACGTATTTGAGTATCCCCGTTGGAAAAAAGGGCTTTATTGTGAGCCTGCCATTTCTCAATTTCGCCAACATCCGCTGGATTATTTGGAAGGGTTGGAGCAATCCATCCAAGGCGCATTGGCCGGAGTTTCGGAGGAGGTTCGTCAGAATATCAAAGGAATATCGGTAGATACGACCGGCTCTACACCCGTTGCGGTGGATGAGGACGGCACGCCGTTGGCCCTGTTGCCTGATTTTGCCGAAAATCCAAACGGTATGTTTATTCTTTGGAAAGATCACACCGGCAACGCCGAAGCCGAAGAAATTAACCAATTGGCGCATCATTGGGGTGTAGATTATACCAAATATGTCGGTGGAATTTATTCATCAGAATGGTATTGGGCAAAAATCTTGCGCACAATTCGGGTAGACAGTCAAGTGCGAACTCATGCGTTTTCGTGGGTGGAACATTGCGACTGGATTTCGGCGGTATTGACCGGAAACACCAATCCGTTGACGTTGAAACGCTCACGTTGTGCCGCAGGCCACAAAGCCATGTGGAATGAAGAATTTCACGGCCTGCCCTCGGAAGAGTTTTTGACCAAACTCGACCCCAATTTGGCAGGTTTACGGCAGCGCTTATTTAAAGATACCTATACGTCGGACGAAGCCATGGGGACCATTTCGTTGGAATGGTCGCAAAAATTGGGAATTCCTTCGGATGTGGTCATCGGCGTAGGTGCTTTTGACGCCCACATGGGCGCCGTAGGGGCTGAAATTGAGCCATATACCTTTGTGCGGGTGATGGGGACTTCTACCTGCGATATGCTGATTGCACCGAACCACGAAATTGGGCATTTACTGATTCGCGGTATTTGCGGTCAGGTCGATGGTTCGATCATTCCGGGCATGTTGGGTATGGAAGCGGGGCAGTCGGCTTTCGGCGATCTGTATGCGTGGTTTCAGCAGGTAATTGTGGGACCCGTACGGGAAATTTTGGGAGAAGACGCAGCAAAAGAGTTAAGTCAAAAACTGATTCCATATTTATCGGAGCAGGCCGCCAAATTGCCCGTAACAGGAAACGACCCGGTTGCCTTGGATTGGATCAACGGACGCCGCACGCCCGACGCCAATCATACTTTAAAAGCTACGATTTCGGGCATGAATTTGAGTACCGACGCCGTCAAAATCTTCAAGGCGTTGGTAGAAGCCACTGCTTTTGGTTCACGAGCAATTGTAGAGCGGTTTTTTCAGGAAGGTGTTTCCATCAAAAAAGTAATTGGGATTGGGGGAGTGGCCAAAAAATCACCTTTCGTGATGCAAACCTTGGCCGATGTACTCAACATGCCCATTAAAGCCGCAAGTGCCGATCAAGCCTGCGCCTTGGGTGCAGCGATGTGTGCGTCGGTAGCAGCGGGAATTCACCCCGTCATGAAAGCAGCCCAAGAAGCCATGGGCTCTGGTTTTGACGCCGAATACCATCCCAATGTGGACAAAGTGGCCGTTTATCAAACCTTATATCAGAAGTACGTGGCTTTGGGGGAATTCATTGCAACCACATAGACACATAGGTCACATAGATTGAATTTTGTTTAACTTTTTGTAAATGATAACTCAAAAATACCTGGATACACTCACTTATCAAATTATTGGTTGTGCTATTGAAGTTCATCGTGAATTAGGACTGGGGTTGTTAGAGCGAGTTTATGAAAAATGTTTTATACAAGAATTATTTACGAAAAAATTACGGGTTGAATACCAGAAATCTGTACCTGTAATTTACAAAAATGAACTTGTAGATTGTGATTTACGCTACGATGTTTTGGTAGAAGACTTAATTGTCATAGAGCTAAAATCAGTGGAGACAATGTTGCCTCTATTTGATGCTCAACTCTTGACATATATGAAATTACTGAAAAAGCCGAAAGGAATTTTAATCAATTTTAACGTCAGTAATATTTTCAAAGAAGGGCAGAAGACATTTGTAAACGAATATTTTGCACAATTACCTAAACTGTAACCACATAGACACATAGGACACATAGTGAAATTGCACCTGCTCGGTGTAATAGGTATTAAACTTAGATTAGAACTATGTGCCCTATGTTCCTATGTGGTTGCAAAAATTAACTAACATGCTAAAACAATTTGAAGTCTGGTTTGTCACCGGAAGCCAGCATTTGTACGGTGAAGAAACACTTCGCCAAGTGGATGAACACTCAAAAGTCATTGCCGATTCCTTCAATGATTCTCCGCAAATACCCGTACGCGTGGTGTTTAAACCCGTGGTAAAAACGCCCGACGAAATCTACGCGATTTGTCAGGAAGCCAACATGGCTCCCAATTGCATCGGGATCATCACTTGGATGCACACATTTTCGCCGGCTAAAATGTGGATTCGAGGATTGAATGTGCTCAAAAAGCCAATGCTCCACTTGCATACGCAGTTCAATCGAGACATTCCGTTCAACGACATTGACATGGACTTTATGAACCTCAATCAATCGGCGCACGGCGACCGGGAGTTTGGGTTTATTATGTCTCGGATGCGTCTAAATCGTAAAGTGGTTGTGGGACACTGGCAACAGACCGACGTACTTCAAAAAATCAACGTGTGGAGTAGGGTAGCGGCGGCCAAGTACGAAATGCAAACCATGAAAGTGGTCCGTTTCGGTGATAACATGCGCCAAGTAGCCGTCACGGATGGCGATAAAGTAGCGGCGGAGATGACGTTTGGTTTTTCGGTCAACACACACGGGGTAGGGGATTTGGTCAAGTACATCAACCAAATTTCGGAAGCCGATATTTTTACCTTGATGCAGGAATACGAGGATACCTACGAACTCATGGATTCGCTCAGAAACGGCGGTTTTATGCGTCAATCGTTGGTAGAAGCGGCTCGTATTGAGTTGGGACTAAAAGCCTTTTTGGAAGAAGGTGGTTTCTCTGCCTATACTAATACGTTTGAAGATTTGCACGGAATGCGTCAACTCCCGGGCATCGGTTCTCAGCGCATGATGGCGGCAGGCTACGGCTACGGCGGCGAAGGCGACTGGAAAACGTCGGCAATGGTTCGCGCGCTGAAAGTGATGGCGAGCGGCATGGAAGGCGGCAACTCGTTCATGGAAGATTATACCTATCATTTCGATCCAGCCAATCCGATGGTATTGGGCTCGCACATGCTCGAAATTTGCCCTTCGATTGCGAAAGGAACCGTGAAATGCGAAGTACATCCGCTGGGAATTGGCGGAAAAGAAGATCCCGTTCGACTGGTCTTTAATGCGGCAGCCGGTCCAGCGCTCAATGTCTCTCTGATCGACATGGGAAATCGGTTCCGCTTGTTGGTCAACGAAGTAGAAGCCGTAGAAGTAACCGAAGAATTCCCGAAACTCCCCACCGCACGGGCGCTCTGGAAACCGCAACCCAGCATGGAAGTAGGTTTGCAAGCCTGGATTTTGGCGGGTGGAGCGCATCATACGGCCTACAGCCAAAACCTTACTACGGAGTACATTGAGGATTTAGCAGAAATGTTTGGCGTGGAATTGGTCGTGATTGATAAAGATACAAGCATTCGCCAATTGAAGAATGAGTTGCGTTGGAGCGACTCAGCTTTTAAATAAAACTATTTTTTGTCACGCTGAAAGCGTCTAAATCTCCCTTTCCAATGAAACATTTTCTAAAAAGTGTATGCGGCATTTTTCTGTTGGTTTCAAACCTGATTTTTGCCCAAAACCAAGTCACGCTTAGTGCTGATTTGGGGAAACATACCATCAATCGCCACATCTACGGGCATTTTGCCGAACACCTCGGTAAGTGCATTTACGGCGGTTTTTACGTAGGTGAAAACAATACCAAAATTCCGAACAAAAACGGCGTGCGGATGGACGTAGTGGAAGCATTGAAAAAGATGAAAATTCCCAATCTGCGCTGGCCGGGAGGCTGTTTTGCCGATACGTATCAATGGAAAGACGGCATCGGTCCTAAAGCCAACCGTCCCAAAATCGTAAATGTGTGGTGGGGAAACGTGACCGAAGACAACAGCTTTGGTACGCACGACTTCCTGAATATGTGTGAACTGATTGGAACGGAGCCTTATTTGGCAGGAAACGTGGGAAGCGGAACCGTCAAAGATTTGTCGGATTGGGTGCAGTACGTCAATTTCAAAGGCGTGAGTCCGATGTCGGATTTGCGGGTAAAAAATGGCCGCGAAAACCCGTGGAAAGTGCGGTATTGGGGCGTAGGTAACGAAGCCTGGGGCTGCGGCGGTAACATGAAACCCGACTACTATGCCAACATTTACCGTCAGTACGCGACCTTCATGAATGCGTCTTGGGAAAACAACGAACGTCTGTTTCGTATTGCTTCCGGAGCCAGCGACAACGACTATAATTGGACAGAAACCCTCATGCGAGAGATTCCTCACAACATGCTCGAAGGAATTGCGATGCACCACTATTCGGTGATTGACTGGAAGCAAAAAGGTCCTTCAACAACCTTTACCGAAGATTTGTATTTTAAAACCATGAAAGAAGCGTTGCTGATGGATGAACTTATCAAACGTCACAGCACCATCATGGACAAATATGATCCTGCTAAAAAAGTGGCGTTGGTGGTAGATGAGTGGGGCGGTTGGTACGACGTGGAACCCGGCACCAATCCCGGCTTTTTGTTCCAACAAAACACCATGCGCGATGCGGTGTTGGCGGGTGCTACGCTCAATATTTTCCATAAACACTGTGAACGCGTGCGCATGGCTAATTTGGCGCAGGTCGTCAACGTGTTGCAATCGGTGATTTTGACCAACGAAGAAAAAATGATTCTGACGCCGACCTATCACGTATTGGAGATGTACAACGTGCACCAAGACGCGACGATGTTGCCCGTGGAAGTTCAATCCAATGAGTATATAGTTGGCAATGAAAAATTGCCGGCTGTGTCGGTGTCTGCTTCGCGTGATAAAAATGGCCTGACGCACGTTTCGTTGGTGAACATTGACCCCAATAAACCGCAGGAAATCACCGTCAATTTACGAGGAATGAAAGCTTCCGGCGTGACGGGCAGAATTCTGACCTCGGGGAAAGTACAGGATTATAATACGTTTGAAAATCCGGCCAAAGTGCAACCGGCGTCCTTTAACGGAGCCAATTTGAGCGGAGAAGTACTGAAGGTAAAATTGCCGCCGGTATCGGTGGTGGTATTGGAGTTAAAATAGTGCAATCGCTGCGGCGAACCGCCACATAGAATCATAGTACACATAGTTTTAAGTTAGAATTTGTCTGCTTTTTTCTATGTCAACTATATGCCTATGTGACGGGCCGCCGTAGCGGTTGCAGAAATATAGAAAACCATGTACAAATCATTACAACAGGAATGTTACGAAGCCAACATGCAGCTGCCCAAATTGGGATTGGTGCTGTTTACGTTTGGCAATGTCAGCGCCGTGGATAGAGACAAGGCCGTTTTTGCTATCAAGCCCAGCGGCGTGCCGTATGAATTTTTGAAACCCGAAGACATCGTTATCATAGACTACGATGCCAAAGTGGTAGCGGGAAAAATGCGTCCCTCGTCGGATACAAAAACGCACGCGTTGCTCTACAAAACGTGGAGTGACATCGGCGGTATCACGCATACGCACAGCACCTATGCTGTGGCGTGGGCGCAGGCGGGACTGGATATTCCCATCTTTGGCACCACCCACGCCGACCATACGCATCAGGATATTCCGTGTGCGCCGGTGTTGTCGGATGAAATGATTCAGGGAGATTATGAGTACGAAACGGGCAATCAAATCTTTGGAATATTTGAAGCAAATAATCTTTCGTACAAAGAAATGGAAATGGTATTACTCCAAAACCACGGACCGTTTACGTGGGGCAAAACCGCCAAAAAGTCGGTCTATAACGCGGCTGTTTTGGAAGAAGTAGCCCAAATGGCTTATTTGACCTTACAAATCAATCCCGATACCCCTCGTATCAAAGACACATTACGTATGAAACATTTTGAACGCAAACACGGCAAAAATGCCTATTACGGGCAAGGATGTTAATAGAAGTGTCGAATTATATAAATGCAGAGTGTCGAGTAGAAATATCAAATTCGACATTCTGCACCGCGACGGCGGACCGCTCATAACTCGACACTCAAAAAATCGCTCATTTGCAAACTCACTCATTCACTCATTTTCTCCTTCCCATGACCCTCGGACTTGAACCTCTTGACTACGCTATCTTCCTCATTTATTTTGTGATTGTTTCCAGTTATGGATACTGGGTATATAAACACAAAGGCAAACAAACGGCGGATTCCAAAGACTTTTTTCTGGCCGAAGGCTCGCTGACTTGGTGGGCAATCGGCGCTTCCATTATTGCCTCTAACATCTCTGCCGAGCAATTTATCGGCATGAGCGGACAGGCATTTCAGTTGGGAATTGCTATTTCGGTGTATGAATTATTGGGCGGTGTATCGCTCATCATTGTGGCGGTGTATTTTTTGCCGATGTACCTCAACAATAAGATTTACACCATGCCGCAATTTTTGGCTAAGCGCTACAATGAGCGATTGGCGACGATTATGGCCGTGTTCTGGTTGTTTCTGTACATTTTCGTCAATCTCACTTCCATTATTTATTTGGGAGCATTGAGTTTGGAAAAAATGACGGGATTTGCCTTTATGCCCTGCGCTATTTTCCTGACCACGTTTGCGGTAATTATTACTCTCGGCGGAATGAAAGTAATTGGCTATACCGACGTAATTCAGGTCGTTTGTCTGATTTTCGGAGGGTTGGCCACTACCTATTTAGCTTTGGATTTATTGTCGGATAAAGTCGGTTCGGGTTCAGGGGTGTTGGAAGGATTGAGTTTGATTCGTGAAAAAGCCGACAGCCACCTTCACATGATTTTTACGCCCGGGCAATACCAAGTCCACGACGGACGCGGTGGTTTTATTGACGCCTATAATCAGTTGCCGGGTATCATGATGTTTATCATCGGCGGGCAGTGGGTCAACAACCTCAACTACTTTGGCTGTAACCAATACATGACCCAACGCGCGTTGGGGGCTGACATTAACACGGCTCGGAACGGCGTTTTGTTTGCGGCTTTCCTGAAAATGATGATGCCCTTTATTGTGGTATTGCCGGGTTTGGCCGCTTATGTGTTGTTTCAGGAAAACGCGGATACATCGATTGTCAACGGCATAACTCAGAATGGCATTGTGAAGCCGGATAATGCGTATCCCGTGTTGTTGAATTTGTTGCCCGTAGGTTTGAAAGGATTAGCCTTTGCAGCCCTAACGGCGGCCATTGTGGCGAGTTTGGCGGGGAAAGCCAACAGTATATCGACCATCTACATGCTCGACATTCACAAGAAATTTTTTAACAAGAACCTCACCGAAAAACAAACCGTTTGGACGGGGCGCGTAGCTATTGTTGTAGCCTTTATCATTGCCTTGATAGTGAGTCCATTGTTGGCCAATTTCGGACAGGCATTTGAGTATATTCAGGTGTACACCGGCTACATTTCGCCGGGGATTTTGAGCATTTTCCTCTTGGGCTTCTTCTGGAAGAAAGCCACTGCCAACGGTGCTTTGGCCGCAGCGGTGTTGAGTATTGCTTTGTCGGCAGTGATAGCCAACCAATACCCCGATTTTCCATTCCTCAACCGTATGGGGGTGGTATTCTGGATTTGTTCAGCCGTACACGTAGCCATTAGCTTATCTCAATCGAAAGGTAAAAACCAACCCAACGCCTTTGAAGTTCGTCCCGAATGGTTCAAAGTAACGCCTTCATTTCGTTACGGTGCTATTGCGGTTGTGGCGGCGTTTAGCTTGATTTACTGGATTTTCTGGTAGGGGTTATTTTATTGACAATTTAAAATTGCCTATATCACTGATAATGAATGTTAGCAGGGCTACTATAGCTCTGCTTTTTTTATTTACACAATGAACCAACTGATATTTAGAAAAAAAGTAAATCGCAATACTTTTCAAAAGGCAATGTTTTACGCCTTAAAAAAATAGAAAGTATTCAAAAGGAGAAAGTTGAGCAACCTTTCGAAAATGAAGGAAGAGTAGGGTTACAATTCGACTCGGAAATAAAGGCTAATTACACTGTTTTAAAAGTTTTATATTCTTTTTATCCCGCAGACAAACGCTCGCAACGGAGAACCGTGATTAAAATACAGCGTTGCGGCAGATTGGCACAGAAACTCTTATTAACAGAATTAATACTAATTCAATTCTAAGATGGCGTATTTTCTATGTAACAACTTGCTGAATATCAGTATTTTGCAAATCAAAAATCACACATCGAAAATAGTATAATCACCCAAAATTTGCGGCTATCTGCGACCGTCCGCGGCTGCGGTTTTTAAAATCAGCGTAAATCAGCGAGAAAACTTTTAAAACATTGTACTAATTCATTGTTATTAAAAAGATAGATTGTTGACTGATTTTTTGGTACTGGGTTTATAATTTATGATATTTAACTTTGCGTCATGAATGTTATAGATTTTGACAAATTTAAAGAGTTACAATACTTCAATAATGAATTGTGCAAGTATCATAACAAAATA
>NZ_JAIXST010000066.1 GCF_027484545.1 Runella sp.
GGTTCATCGTCACATTTGGTGAAAGTCGAGGTTTGGGTTGTAATTTTGAAGAATGGACTCTGCCTTCCTTTTGCCTTCCGAGCTCGACTTAGAACTACTTGATTACGAACTTTACCCTGACCGCATTGATTTGCAGGTAATAAGTACAGCTTCTTCTACCTGCTGTCCCCTTTGCAGGCAGATTAGTCATAAAATCCATAGCTGCTACGGGCGAATCATCCATGATTTGCCCTCTGGTGGCCGAAGAGTTCGATTACAACTCCAGGTCAGGAAATACTTTTGCAAAAATGCCGACTGCCCGCGCCTGATATTTACTGAAAGATTTGTCACGGGTTTAGCCAGTTATGCTCGTCGATTTGACCGTTTGAATCAGGTACTGACGGGGATAGGGCTGGAATCCGGAGGAAATTCCACGACCCGCCAGGTTCAGTATTTCTCCGTTAAGACAAGTGCTTCCACTGTTTTGAGACTTATTAAAAAATGTAGTACTCCTCTCATCATTTCGCCTAAGATTATCGGCGTTGATGACTGGGCGTTTAAGAAAGGGCGCAAATATGGGACTGTTATCGTCGATTTGGAAACACACCGAGTGATTGATTTATTACCTGACCGAGAAGCCAAGACCTTATCCGACTGGCTGTTAGAGCACCCAAGCATCGAAATTGTCAGCAGGGATCGTTCAAATACGTACGCCGCTGCCATTTCAGAAGCCTGTCCACAGGCAGAACAGATTGCCGACCGATGGCATATTCTGAAAAACCTCTCGGAAACTGTAGAGCGATTTTTAGATACTCAACGGGGAGAAATTAAAGAAACAGCGCTCAAATTAAGCCAAAACTATCACCAAAAGTCTGTTAATGAGGAGATTATTGCTGATAAGTCGGAAACGCTTCCTATAGAATCTCAGCTGCAAAAACCTGTTTTTGTCGGAAAGTATCAGGACAATTTGCGAGTCGTCGCACCGTTTAAAAGTCAAAGAATTGCAATCGAAGGGATATAGTATTAGAAAGATAGCAACTACTCTAAAAATGTCTCGCAGAACGGTGGCAAAATATTGGAATCGGATAGAGTTTGTCCCAAAAGCTTCTCGCAAACGAAGTAATATTCTTGATTTTGAGGCCTATCTGCAACAGCGTTGGCAAGAAGGGCAGCAGTCGGCCAAAGCATTGTATGAAGAAATTAGCGATAAAGGATTCACCTATTCTCAAGCTACAGTCTATAACATGGTAAGAAAGTATCCTAAATCGGTCTTGGAACCACTGCCGGCGTCGGTAAAAGCAACTTACTATTCTTCCAAACAATTGAGTATTTGGTTAGGGATGTATCAGAATGATTGGGAAGATTATATGCCCATTGAATTTTTAAAGAAACTTTTGGAAGAAAACCCGCTCATCAAAGCCGTCAGAGAAATTAGTTTAGAATTCAGGCAACTCATGAAAACAAAGCAAGGGGATCAACTACAGGATTGGTGTAATAAAGCGCTTGATTCTGGAGTGGAAGCGCTGAAAGGATTTGTTAGAGGAGTTAAACAGGATTTTAAAGCCATTTTCCAAGCTTTCACCTCTGAATGGAGCAACGGCCAAGTAGAGGGGCAGGTAAACAGGCTCAAAAATATCAAGCGTCAGATGTATGGAAGAGCGAGTTTTGAGTTGCTCCGCAAAAGAGTCATCCTGATGGGAAACCCCGACTTTCACCAAATGTGACGATGAACCCTCAAACAGTACCGGAACTGTCTCGAAGTTCCTAATTTTGACAATGACCCTTACGCCAAAGGACGCATTACTTTGGTGACTAAACTAACAAAACTTCGCGAAGATGCCACTAAATTGCTCAATTCAGGTAAGGGCGAAGAAGCTGTTGTTTTGTTGAAGCAAATTTTGACCGAAAATCCCAACGACCCTATTACAAAGGTCACTTTGACTGATTACTGGTCTGATGAGGCTACGAAACTGTACGCTCAAAAAAACTACGTTGAAGCTAAAAAGCGTTATCAAGAAGCCTTACAATACGCTGCCAAATCGGACTTGATTCGGGTACAGATTCAGAACTGTGATGAGTTTATCAAAGCCCAACAAAAACCCGAGACACCTATTCAAACGGTAAAAGAGGAGTCTAAAGAGGTACCTGCTGCCCCAGTTCAAAACCCCGTAACTACTTCAAAGCCAGTACAAGAGAAGAAGGATATACCTTTAGAGCCTAAAAAAGAGGTGGTAAAAAAAGAAACTAAGCCTGCAATAACGTTGAAGCAGACTCCTGCGCCCAATCGTCGCCTTGTTCCAAAAGTTTTGACCGCGGTGATAGGTTTGGGGGCGGGCGGCTACGCGTATCTACTCAATAGTCAATACCAAACCAAACTCAACGACCTTAGTAGTATCTCCCAAACAACCGACCCCGACGGTGATAACATTATCTTGACTCAATCAGCGTTCAATCAATGGGAAACTTCCTATAAAGACGTCAAAAGTTTTCAAAACAATAAAATCACTATGTACGCGTGTTTGGGCGTAGCGGGGGCAGCAGCTATTACGGAGATTATTTTGCTGGTGACCAAACCCAAATCAAAAAAACAAACAGGCTTCAACTTACACCCCAGTACTCAAAACGTAGGGTTGGCACTCAGATATAGTTTCTAACCATGAAAAAGGCCATTTTTTACTTACTCTTATTGGTACTGACGGGCTGCGAATGGCAAGACCCTACGCTTAAAACGTTGAAAACTTGCCAAAAACCTACCGCTATTACTGCTACGGCCAATGCCGCTAATCCAAGACAATATACCTTTGTATTAAGCGGCGTAACAACCGATATAGCTTTTCCTGTTACGTGGAAACAAGGCTCAACAACCTTGGGTACGAGTAATAATGCCACTTTTGGCTACACTTTTGGGGCAGATGGAAATTTTGTAGTAACTGCTGAAATGACGACGATTTGCGGCGAGAAAATCACCCTTACGGCCAATACCTCTATCAAGACCTGTGCATTGCCTACCGATATTTCGGTGACGGCTGATGCACTTGATTTTCAGAAGTTGACATTTATGCTTACAACCAATGCCCCTGCCGATGTAAAAACAATCATGTGGAGATTAAGAAAAGGTAACACTATAATTGTAGAAAGCCAACTTAGTATTAACGAACGCTTTGTGCACAAAGTTATCACTGGAGGCGACTATGTGGTAACGGCAGAAATCGCAACTATATGCAATGAGCAAACGACACTCACCAAAAACGTGACGGTAAAAGTATGCACGTCGCCCACCAAAATAGTAGCCCTCAGCAACGCTGATAATGTATTTACTTACTCATTGGCCACCGACGTACCCTCTGACATTAAGACCGTGACTTGGCGTGTGTTAAGCGGTAATAATCCCCTTATTCAGGAACAACTTCCCATAGGAAATATGTTCAGCTATACTTTTGCCGCAAGCGGCACTTACACCATAGTGGCCGACGTAGAAACGGTCTGTAACGAAAAGTTAATGTTTAGTCTAAGTTCAAATGTGCAAGTGCAGGATGTAACGAAAATTTGGGATAAAACCTTTGGAGGCAGCCAAAGAGACGAACCTTATGCAGGCATGGTGCCGACTGTCGATGGCGGCTATTTGATAGGAGGGTTTTCTGGATCAAGTGCCTCAGGGGATAAAATTGAAAACGGGAGAGGGAATGAAGACTACTGGGTAGTGAAAATAAATACGAATGGTACGAAGCAATGGGATAAAACTTTTGGCGGAACGGGGACTGACGTGATGACCGGCATTATTGCTACTTCTGATGGAGGATTTTTGCTCGGTGGCTATTCAAACTCAAATGCTTCAAATGAAAAATCAGAAAACAGTTATGGGGGTTTTGACTATTGGGTAGTAAAAATTGGTGCCAACGGTCAGAAGCAATGGGATAAGACACTAGGGGGGGGAGAAGATGATATTATGAGCGGGGTTGTTGCGGCTATGGATGGTGGATTTGTTTTAGGAGGAAGTTCAAGCTCAACTATTTCAGGCATTAAATCGGAAGGCAAAAGAGGGATTTCGGATTATTGGGCCGTTAAGATAAATAGCAGTGGGCAGAAACAATGGGACAAAACTTTTGGCGGGATAAATACCCAGTCCATGACTACACTATCAACCGCTTCGGATGGTGGATTTTTGCTTGGGGGCTGGTCTACCTCAAACGCATCGGGAGACAAATCAGACGATATCCGAGGTGGTTGGGATTATTGGATAGTGAAGATTGGCGGCAACGGCCAAAAACAATGGGATAAGACGCTGGGGGGCGTAGAAGATGATGTTTTAGAAACAATATTACCTACATCAGATAACGGTTTTTTGTTAGGGGGGACTTCTCCTTCAAATATTTCTGGTGACAAATCAGAGCAACGTAGGGGGGGGACAGATTTTTGGATTGTTAGAATCAACTCTAACGGCCAAAAATTATGGGATAAAACATTGGGAGGGGCAAGTATTGATGAAATGAGTTCTATTACATCTACTGCCGATGGTGGTTTCCTGCTGTCAGGAAGCTCAAGTTCTGATATCTCTGGCGAAAAATCAGAAAATAGCCGGGGAAATAGAGACTACTGGATTATAAAAACTAATGTAAATGGTCAAAAACAGTGGGATAAGACCTTGGGCGGCTCAGGAGATGACAATCAAGTAAAAATGACAGCCACTTCTGATGGCAGATTTTTGCTGGGAGGATACTCTGATTCAAACATTTCAGGTGAGAAGTCAGAAAATAATCGGGGAGGGCGTGATTTTTGGGTGATAAAAGTAAAGTAAGAAATAAAGGTATTTGATTAACTTTCAATACAAGACAATATCGCATATATGAAACAAGTCATTCTTTACTTATTTTTATTGGTATTGATAGGATGCAAGTGGTCAGAGCCTGTCCCTAAAACGTTGAAAATATGTCAAAAACCAACGGATATTATAGCGGCACCCGACTTGACCAATCCCAAAATTTACACATTCTCATTGGTGGGAGGTAGTGCTGATATTACTTATCCTATTACGTGGAAACAAGGAACGACGATACTGGGCACCAGCACCACAGCTACTTTCACTTACACCTATCCCGCCTCTGCGGGTGGAAACTCGGCCATTACTGCTGAAATACAGACAGTGTGCGAAGATAAGATTACGATTAATAAGTCCTTTTTGATTCCTTACATCACCAAAATATGGGACAAGACCTTTGGCGGAAATGGGACGGATGAGCAATCAGTTGTGGTAGCTACCTCCGATGGTGGTTTTCTCTTAGGTGGGCGTTCGACTTCAAATATATCAGGTGATAAAACAGAAAATGGCCGTGGCAGCGATGATTTTTGGGTAGTAAAAATTAATGCTAACGGTCAAAAACAATGGGACAAAACCTTTGGAGGATCAGCCTCTGATTTTATCACTTGTATTGCCCCAACTGCTGATGGTGGATTTTTATTGGGTGGACAATCATTCTCCAATTTTTCTGGTGATAAAAGCGAGAATAACCGAGGTGATTGGGATTATTGGGTCGTTAAAATTAATGCGAACGGTCAAAAACAATGGGATAAAACTTATGGCGGATCTGCCAATGACATTATGTCTGCCATTGTCCCTGCCTCAGATGGCGGTTTTTTGCTCGGTGGAGCTTCTAATTCGAGTCTCTTTGGGGAAAAATCAGAAGAAAGTCGAGGCGATTGGGATTATTGGGTAATCAAAATCAACCCTGATGGTCAACGACAATGGGATAAAACTTTGGGTGGAACAGGAAGAGACATTATGGATAGAATGATTGCTACTTCCGATGGTGGCTTTTTACTGGGTGGGTATTCAAATTCCAATGCTTCGGCAGACAAATCCGAAAACGCTCGTGGAAATGCAGACTTCTGGGCAGTCAAGATAAATAGCAATGGTCAGAAACAATGGGATAGAACTTTTGGAGGTACTAATAGCGATGTTATGAATCATATTGTGCCAACGTCTGATGGAGGGTACTTGCTTGGCGGACGTTCAAATTCTAATGCCTCAGGAGATAAAACCGAAAATGGTCGTGGGAACGAAGATTTTTGGATTATCAAAGTCAATGCTAACGGAGTAAAACAATGGGATAAAACATTCGGAGGGACAGGTGAAGACATTGGTACTGCGATTGTCTCGACACCGGACAATGCGTTTTTAATTGGTGGTGGGTCAAACTCAAATGCTTCGGGTGAGAAATCAGAAAATAGCCGGGGAGGAGCAGATTATTGGATTCTAAAAATGGACACCAATGGTAACAAACAGTGGGATAAAACGATAGGTGGAAGTGGTGAAGATCAAGTTTATACACTTTTGTCAATACCGAGCGGTGGATTTTTGATATTCGGTTTTTCGGATTCCAATATTTCAGGTGAGAAGTCCGAAAATAGTCGTGGAGGACGTGATTTTTGGACAGTAAATGTGCGATAATTGTAGCAGCTATTACCACTTAGCCAAAGTTCTTTTCGCTTGAGAGTGATATAGATGTTTAGGCTCATTAGCTATACGTTTTAAAATTACTTTAGCCTCGTTATTTTTCCCTTTTTTTAGGTAAACCAAAGCCATGTACCACTCCGCTTTCTCGTGGGCATTGCGCGTGGGAGCCGATTTTGAAAGATTTTGTAAAGACTCAAAAGGTAACGACTTGTATTGAATGTCGGTCATTTCTTTCTCCGCGAGTGCCATAAATTGATTTTCCTTCTGGGTTGAATTGTAATTCCATACCCACCAACTCACGCCTAATACCAGTACAATAGAAGTTGCCGCAGCCCAAGTTTGCCATCGGGGTTTGCCCCAAAATACCATTTTGATTTGTTTGGTTTGTGTGCGCTTTTGGGCATTGCGAAGGTTTTTCTCAATGGCCATAGCTCGCAGCCCCAAACGGAGTTTTTGTTGAGCTTCGACTTCCGCCTGTAGCGCCCTATTTGCATGTATCTCAGCTTCAAAGTCTCGTCTTTCCACTTCTGAAAGCCGATTTTGGAGGTATGCTTCTATGCGTTCAAACTGAGCCGTATTCATTTGTTTTGTTGGGTCAATTTTAAGTAAATTTGTTTGAGTTTTTCGGTACAGTCGTAGCGTTTTTGCTTGGTAGAAGACTCTTTCATTCCCAACTTTTCAGCTATTTCCCGTAGGGAGAAATCATCAATGTAAAACCACTCAATTAATTGGCGGCATTCGCCTTTGAGTTGATGAAGCGCAGCCCGTACTTGGGTGATTAACTCACCGCGTTCGAGGTCATTTTGTAAGTCAGTATCATTGGCTGGATTATAAGCGTCGGGCATCGTTGCTCTTGTTGCTAATCTACTTGAAGTCAATTCATTTAACCATACTTTCTTACAGTAATCAAACACAACTGTCGTGATTTTAGCATTTTCTTGAAACTGATACCTGCCTGTTTCAAGATTCAATAAAAAGTTCAGTAACCCTTTCTGAAAAGCATCTTCGGCATCCATTTCAGAGCCGTTGTTGCGTCCCACCCAATGCGTAAATGTGCCAGACAGTTCGTGGTATAAGTAGTCGTAAGCCCATTCTTTTCGCAACATCAAGGCTTCGTATAGTTCAGATTGCGTAAAATCTGTAGAATGTTTGGCGGGCATGGAATGAAGAACGTTTGCACCACCAAACATACGTAAAGTTTATTTTAATCAAAAAGGGTTGTTGTTTGACCGTTTGGGTACGTACGTTTTTCTTCCATTTTCGTTAATATAATACTGGCCACCCCGGGGACCTGTTTGGATGACTTGCCCTTGCCCGTAGTTAAGTGCTTCTGGAGAGTAATCTTGCGCTCGTGTACCCGATTGTAGTGTATAAGGATTGATGTTGCCTTGGGTAGAAAAGTTATCTAAGTTGGTGTTATTAGATTCTGTTTTGTAGTGGCCTTCTACGTAAGTACCGTTGCTCCTTTGGTAGCTTTCTTGGTACTTAACGTTAGGATTGGTTTGTGTCGGTGCATTGTAATGATTATTGCTTGACACCGAACGACTTGACCGCTGCGGACTGAAAGGGTTATATAAGGATTGACTAAATGAAGCGACAGAAATCGCCATGAAGGTCAAAAACGAAAGCAGGATTTTATTCATTGTTTGATTTGATAAGAGTGAGAAATTGATTTTCTTAATGTTAATCAAATCAGATTAGAAAAGGTAAGTGAAAGAAGTGGATTATTTTTCTAAAGCAGTATCACTGTATTTATAACAGGTTGAACGCACCTAATAATCTTAATTTAGGGCATAGGTCAAAAATAGCCATATAATTGTTGTTGGTTGTATTTTTGAGGATGGAATGGAAAAAAATATTTGACGAAGTGCCTGA
>NZ_JAIXST010000162.1 GCF_027484545.1 Runella sp.
GAGCAGCACAGCAATTTGTTCATTGACTCCGATAAAAATATCAACTTTGACTTTTTCTTTGTCCGTAAAGTAATGTTTGTCAAATATGCTCAGGGATTTGTAGTACTCCCCGGTGGATTTGGAACATTGGACGAACTTTTTGAAGCCTTGACACTGATTCAAACCAAAAAAATAGGTCGTTTCCCAATTGTGTTGGTGGGCCACTCGTATTGGTCAGGGCTCATGGATTGGATCAAGTCGACGATGTTGGAAGAAGAAAATAACATCAATCCGGAAGATTTGAAACTCTTTAGCATTGTGGATACGGCCGAAGAAGCCGTCCATGTGATTGATGAGTTTTATGCTAAGTATCTGCTGAAGCCGAATTTTTAATCGAATTAAGAAGAGGGAGGTACGAAGTAAGAAGTTGGATTATTTTCTACTTTTACCTCCTATTTCGTATCTCATACTTCTGCTTTTTATTCTTCAAATCGACTTCGATACGAATTGCGAAGACCATATAGGTAACGAATTGCAACCCCGAAATGACAACTTACGGGACGTAACGTACTAATTGAGATGCTTTGGGAGTAATTATTGACGAATAATTCGCTGTGGGATTCTAAGGCGGAAGCGCCGGCGTAACTGACGCGTCCAAAGCTGACCAATTCAAAATGCTGTCCAACGCGTCCGACAAATTCCAAACTTCCTTCTACTTCTAACTTGGCCCGGCCCGTAGTAAACGAGTGATTTTCAACGATTAAGGTGTCAAATTTTGTTCGGGAGCCGGAGGCGCGGGACAAACCGCCGAGTTGAAAACCGTCGAGTTCATTGCGTTTTCGAGTGGGTGTCCACAGAAGACCTCCACCCACGTATATGCCCGATTTTTTCTGAACATTTCCCAAACGAAAAACACGCCATTTGAATCGTACAGGAATGGTATGTTGAAGGTCATTGACTGAAAATCGAAAAGGACGGGTGATATTGACCAATAAAATAAGGTTGGAAGGATTGCGAATATAGCCAGTCTCTAGCGACCAACGAAGATTATGACTGTAGCCCAAATGTCCGCCGGCGTAACTGTCAGTGGCACCTTTCTTGTTGGCTAACAGTCCCGAAAGGCTGTTGGAAAGGGTGGACCCGTTCCATTTGCCGCCCCCTTCAATTCCAATGTACCAGTGATTATTGGCGCGCACCAAATCGGGATGATTGATTACTAAAGGAGTGGTGGCTCGTTTTTGTGGACGATAATAATCTTCAATCTGAGCGTTTGTGACAGTAACAAACCCTCCTAAAAACAGTATAAGCAGTAAAATTCGAACCATCAAGCGCAACCTGAGTTTAACCTGTGTAATAATACGGCTAAGATAGGAACTTCGTTGCAAAGGTTCGCGGTTTTATCGTTATTCGCGCAATTATGAAACTATTATTTCCATTGACGGAGATTGAGTCTCCTTTCAGAGTTGGTGACCGCGTTCGGGTGGACATCGCTACGTTGTACAAAAAGCCTCCTTATGACAGTATCGAAGGGACAATCTACCAAGTTCGCGTAGATTTCCCGCTGCTTTGGGCAACTAAACGGGATTTTAACTACGAAATGGCAGAGATTAAATTTCGCTATGGGGTGCTGCCCGACACTACTAAATTTCCCAAAATGAAAGATGTTGAAAATGAACTCTATGACTTACCCGAAGAATATTTGAGTGAATTGGGGTCAAATGTGTAGGGTGTAAAGTTTAAAGTAAAAAGTATATAGTTTTTTAAGAAATGGCATATTATAAAGGTTTAATACTGGAAAGTTTGGAGGCGTTACGCAAAGAAGCAGAGAGTGCGGTACGTCAGCGAGGAAGTGAGATTTACAGAGGGGGAGGGGTTAAGATTGCCAGTTTTGACGGAGATTATTACGCGGCAAAATTCAAAGTCGAAAGCCAATCAAGTCACGATAAATACGAAGTCGAACTCTCCAGTTTGGATGACCCCGAAGCGGTGGAGTGCTATTGTGACTGTCCTTCTGATATCTACCCCTGCAAGCACGGTATAGCGGCGGCGTGGGCGTTAGAAGATCATATCAAACGCGATTTTGGGCAAAATAAGTCAACCGTACAAGACCTTAAAAAAGTCATTATTGATATTACGGAGGCATCACGCCAAGCCGGCCAAAAAAAGCCGGAGCCTCCCAAGCCGACGATGTTTCGGATGAGCGATACAACGTTGCTTTTGAAAAATATAGAAGACCGACAAATTCAAAATAATTCATCGGCCAACCATTGGACAAGCAGGAGGCATTACCTTAATCTCAAATCGGTAGAGCAGGGAAAAGGCTACGAAAAATTTGAGATGTTCATCAAAAAATACGGTACCTATCACATTGCTATCAAACGCATTGAGAAGGGGAAATACAATTTTTCATGTTCCTGTGACCAGTTGCTTCGTACACCTCTTTGTGAGCACTTGATGGGGACGTTGGTGTGGTTGCAGGACCAACGAGGCCCGTATGCCCTCGAATTACTCAAAGATTGGAATCGGGAAAAAGATGCTTTACTGGCCAAGTACGGCTATTCTTCGCAGGATAATTTGGTCGGAAAATTTGACTTTAAGCTCGGTTTTCAGGGCGATTTAGAACTGATTTTATTGGATAAAAGTATCCAACCCATTGCGGGTGTTCAGTGGGAAAATGTGCTGAAAAGTACGTTGCCCATTAAGTCGCCCAGTCCGTTTGTACCGGTAGAAAGTGTGAAGGAGAAGCCCGTGTACGTATATTTGTTTGAACAATTTACGACCAAAGAACTGCCTTTTCTGAAACTGGAAGTAGCTAAGGGACAGCAAAATTCCAAAACGGGTAAAATTACGAATGTCAGTCGAGTCAGTTGGAATGACAAAGACCGCCCCGACGCCGATGCCGCTGATTTAGAGATTATTAAAGCAAGCCGTTTGTTGGAACAGGAGTTTTTGCACGAAACCCTTCGCCAACGCGGACACAAGATTTCTACCAATTCCTGGAACGTCAAATACACTGACGAAGCCATGGATGCGGCGTTGGAAATTACGGGAAAAGTACTGGAAAAGTTGTTCCCGCTGTTGATAGGTCATGCGGTGCGGGTCAATAAGAAAAATGATTCGTACAGTCATACCGGCAATGTCGTAGTCGTCAGCGAAACACCGTTGGATTTGCATTTCAAACTTTCACGGACGGATAACGAGACGGTTTTGGAGGCTTTTGTGAAACATGGCAACGACGAACTGATTCCCTTCCAGCAATTGCAGGATTTGGGAACGTATTGGTTGGCGGTATTACCTGAAAATGAATTATGTCGCTTCCGTTCACCGGCCGCGGCTAAAGTTGCCCGTCATTTCTTGGAATTAGGTGGCGCTATTCGCTTGCGCAGTGTGCGTGATGATGCTTTCTTTAACGGTTTTGTTATTCCGTTAGCAGACCAGTTTTCGTTGGAATTTGATGAAAATCAAACGATTACGCAAACAGATTTGGAGTGGCAGGAAGGGCGGGTCTATCTCAAAGAAGCCGACGACAATTTGCTCATTGTACCCGTATTTGTGTATTTGACCGAAGAGGGCAACGAGATTGAACTTCCGCGCGATTTTCGTCAGGCGCGGGTCAATGCCTTTGACAATACGGTTCAAATTCAACGTCGTGACTGCGATGCCGAAGAAACTTTTGCGCAATTTTTACAAAAACAGCATCCCGCTTTCCTTCACCAAACCGACGAATATTTTTATTTGCCTTCCGAACAGGTCTTGGAAAACGGGTGGTTGTTTCAGTTTTACGAAGCACTTAATCACAACGGAACCAAACTTTTTGGGTTCAATAACCTCAAAAAATTCCGCTATAACCCCAACAAAGCAAGCTTTAAAATCCGAAATTCGTCGGGTATTGATTGGTTTGATTTGCAGGTAGAAGTGAGTTTTGGTGACCAATCCGTAGCGTTGGCCGAAGTGCGTAAGGCCATTTTGAAAAAACAAAATTACATTGAGCTCAAAGACGGTTCGTTTGGGTTATTGCCCGAAGAGTGGGTGGCGCAATACGCGCAGTTGTTCCGATTTGGAAAAGTAGATGAGAAAAAAGGCACCTTGCGGCTATCCAAGCAGCATTTTACAATTTTGGAGCGCTACCGAGAATACATCGAAAATCCAAAATTGCTGAAAGAACTGGATGAAAAACGCGAAAAACTGCTGGATTTTAAGGAAATCAAAAAGATAAAATTACCCAAAAATATTACGGCCAAACTCCGTCCGTATCAGGAAGAAGGGTATAAATGGCTGCATTTTTTGGACGAATTTGGTTGGGGAGGTTGCCTTGCCGACGACATGGGATTGGGGAAAACCTTACAAATGCTGACATTTTTGCAGGAACAAAAAAACCGAAATCCCAAGGGAGTTCATTTAGTAGTCGTGCCTAAAACCTTGATTTTCAACTGGCAGGCGGAAGCAGCTAAGTTTTGTCCTGAATTGCGCCTGTACGTGCATACGGGGCCGCAGCGCAGTAAAAACATTCGAATTTTCAGTCGTTACGACATCATTTTGTCTACTTATGGCTCTGTACGTTCAGATATAGAACTGTTTCGGGAATTTAGATTTCATTACGTGATTTTGGACGAAGCGCAGGCCATCAAAAACCCCGATTCGATGATTGCGAAGGCGGCCAAATTGCTCAATTCCCAAAATCGCCTAACCATGACGGGGACGCCGGTCGAAAATAATACCTTCGATTTGTATTCCCAATTTGATTTTTTGAATCCGGGCTTTTTGGGACATGAAGACTTTTTTCGTGCCGAATACGCCAATCCGATTGATAAATACCAAGACAAAGCGCGAGCTGCTGAATTGCGCCGTTTGGTGTATCCCTTCATGCTCAAACGCACCAAAGAAGAAGTAGCCAAAGACCTGCCCGAAAAGACCGAAACGGTGCTGTATTGCGAAATGGACAAACGGCAGCGGAAAGTGTATAATGCTTTTAAAGACAAATACCGCGACCTGATTGCGGGCAAAATGGCCGAAGTCGGACGGGAGCAGGCGGCTTTTTTGATTTTGGAAGGATTGCTCAAACTCCGTCAAATCTGCGATTCCCCGGCGCTTTTGTCGGACGATGAAGACTACGGAACAGAATCAGTGAAATTGGAAGAGATTGTTCGTGAAATCGAAGAAAATGCTTCGCATCATAAGATTGTGATTTTCAGCCAGTTCTTGAAAATGCTTAACCTTATTCGGCAAAAACTCGAACGTGACCGTATTCCTTACGAATACCTCGACGGCAAGACCCAAGACCGCGCTGAGCGGGTCAATCGTTTTCAGGGAGATGATGAATGTCGCGTGTTTTTGATGAGCCTCAAAGCGGGTGGGGTAGGGCTGAACCTGACCGAAGCCGATTATGTCTACTTGGTGGACCCTTGGTGGAACCCTGCCGTGGAGCAACAGGCGATTGACCGCGTACACCGAATTGGTCAAACCAAGCGCGTTTTTGCGTATCGAATGATTTGTAAAGATACTGTCGAAGAAAAAATCGTACAGCTTCAAGATCGCAAACGCGCCATTGCCGATGACCTCATTTCAACCGAAACAGGCTTCCTCAAAAAACTCAGCAAAGACGATATTTTGGGGCTGTTCAGTTAAGAATCTTATTATATTTGTATTAATTGATAGTGAAAGATGTTGTTCTCATTTGATATAAGAGGTAATCTATTACCTGCTCAGAGATTAGTTGTACCGTTTGATACTTTCAAAGAAACTTTTGTTGATTCATTTGATCTGGATTCTACGCGGTACGCTATTTTTGAACAGTATTGCCTTTTTTTGAATGATTTTACGGAATTAGTCAGTAAGAAGTTTACACATTGGATAGACGGAAGCTTTGTCAGCAATCAAATTAATCCTAAAGATATTGATTTTGTAACGCTGATTGATTTTGATACCTATTACGCCCACCAAACGCTTATTGAACAACGCTTTCGTTTGCAGGGGCCCCGAGATTTATATGGGGTGGATGCTTATACGATTAGAGTATATCCTGAATTACATTCAAAGTATGTGCATACGTCAATGGATTTTGCGTATTGGAATAATTGGTTTGGTAAAACCAAAGCTAACAGAGCCGGTAAAAAATTTGATAAAGGATTCGTTGAACTTAACTTTTCGTAACTTATGCCTTATACTATTTCTGAACGGGCTGCCCGTGCTGCTGATATTTTGGAGAGTATCGAAGAATTAAATAGAATGATTGCTTTTCACCGTGACGAAAGTAAAGATGACTCCATGAGAAGTCAATACGAAATCATGAGACAGGAATTGCTCAAAAAGCTAAATGACGTATTGGCCTCTTATCAAATCTCCATTCAAACAGCAGCCTAACGATTTTCAAAATCGCAAAAGTGCCGTTGCTGCCGGAAGTCAGTTTCCTCAAGCAATTCAGGAAGAATAGAATACTGATTATTATGATTAAAAGGTTTGGAGTTTACCTTCAAAACATCATTTCAACATAACAATCAGCGTTCCGGCCTCAGGTAGAGAAATGCCTTATTTTACTTTAATGAGTAATAAAATCAACTCTAATAGTAAAATGAAAAGAATTCTTCGCTACCTCAAACTTAGCTTATTTACCATCCCTCTTCTCGCTGCCCAACAGGACAAGCCTATCCGCGTTGTTTTCTTCGGAGATTCTATCACTCAAGCAGGAGTAAAACCTGGCGGCTACATTGTAAAAATGGGGGAAATGCTTGAAAAACAAGGCCTAAAAGACAAATACGAATTGATAGGAGCGGGGATTGGCGGCAATAAAATCTATGATTTGTACCTGCGCATGGAAGACGATGTGTTGGCAAAACAGCCTAACGTGGTCATTATTTACATTGGTGTAAATGATGTGTGGCACAAGACAAGTTCGGGAACGGGTACGGACCCCGATAAATTTGTACGTTTTTACGAAGCTATTCTCAAGAAACTGAAAGCCGCTAACATCCGAGTAGCGCTTTGCACGCCGGCCGCCATTGGCGAACGCACTGATTTTTCCAATCAACAGGACGGTGACCTTAACCGTTATTCACAAATGATTCGGGATTTGGCCAAGAAAAACGGACTACTTCTCATTGATTTACGGAAATCGTTTCTGGATTATAACTTGAAAAATAACCCTAACAACGACGAGAAAAACATCCTCACCACCGACCGCGTTCACCTCAACGACGCAGGAAATCAGCTCGTGGCTGATGAAATGTGGACGGTGCTGAAAGGAATGTAAGTTTGTTTATTGTCCTTACAAAAAGCCATTAGCGGTCGGGAGACTCTAATGGCTTTTTTAATGTATTGTAAAGGGATTATGTGTATTATTGTATTCAAAATAGTGTGTCAGGTTTAGGTAGGTTGTGGGGGTAGGGTAAATAGAACACTGTTAAAGTAGCTTCCGTTTGCCTCCCATTACCTGATTTGATTACTCACCGTAACTTATTTCGGTATGAAATTCGCATTCCTCTTACCATTTTTCTGCTTTTTTATTTCATTTTCACAAGCGCAATCAACCATCACGTTTGGACAGGGAAATGTTCCGAATGTGACAGTGACTGCTTCATCGCAGAGCAATACAGCGATTCGGACGTTGACGCAAGCGGGTTATTTGCCCAATTTCGCAGCGGCCTCGCGCTTTCTTTTACAATCTACTTTAGGACATAATTTGGGGACAGTTCAGGATGTTTCCAATCTGGGGATTGAAAAATGGTTGGATGCTCAGATGGCCTTACCCAATTCGTTTCGTACTCAAACCTATTTGGCTCAGTTGCATCAGATGATGGTGGATTCGCTGAAAGTAAAGTTTCCCGCCAATACCTATACGCTTGCCAATGTGTACGTGGGTAACGCACATTTTGATGCTTCCTGGTTTCAGGGAGCGATGACCGCACCCGATGCCGTGCGATGGCGTGTGGCGTGGGCATTGAGTGAATTGTTTGTCGTTTCGCGGGTATCGGCGTTCGATGATAATCCGTATGCGCTGTCAAGTTACTATGATTTGTTGCTGGACAACTGTTTGGGAAACTATCGCACCCTGCTCGAAAAAATCACCTACCATCCCGCGATGGGCGTTTATTTGACTTTCATGAACAACCACGCGACCGATTCTACGGCAAAAGTCTATCCGGACGAAAACTACGCTCGGGAATTGATGCAGTTGTTTTCGATTGGTTTGTACAAACTTAATTTGGATGGTAGTGAAATGCGAGATGCCAATAATCAGCTCATTCCGACGTACAATAACAACGACATAGCAGGATTGGCAAAAGTATTTACGGGGCTATCCTGGGGCGACAGTCGGTACTTGGGCGACCGGGATAAAAGTAAATGGAGCTATACTTTGCCCATGAAATTTTTCCCCATTGACTCAAGCGATGTCAAAAAGAATCCAGGGAAAACAAAGCCACGAATTGTCAATGGTCACGAACCCGGTACAAAGACATTTTTGGGTAGTACGATACCGGCGCGGCCCGTTTTGCAGGGCGAACAGGACATTCAGGATGCGTTGACTATTTTGTTCAATCACCAAAACGTAGGCCCGTTTATTGCCCGAAGGTTGATTCAGCGATTGGTGACTTCCAACCCGTCTCCCGCTTACATTCAGCGCATTGCGACGGTTTTTAACAACAACGGTAGCGGTGTGCGCGGAGATTTGAAGGCGGTGGTACGGGAGATTTTACTGGATACCGAAGCGCGTGATTGCGGATTTGACCAGGCCAACAATGCCGTGGGAGCATTGCGTGAGCCGTTGTTACGGTACATGAACCTCATGCGTGGCTTGCCACTTACTACTCAGGGAGGAGTGTATCGAAATGTGATGGTGGACCTTTATAATCGGATTGAACAAAAAGCATTGAATTCCCCTTCGGTTTTTAATTTTTTCCAACCTGATTTTCAGCCCGACGGCGAACTGAAAAATGAAGGTAAGTTTGCCCCTGAATTTCAATTAGTGAATTCGCAGACCATTACAAGCTACGTTAATGCATTGAATCAATGGTTGATCAATGATGACCCCACCGAATTTTGGGGATTTTTTGAGGGAGAAACCTACAAGCCTGACCAAGATCCCAAATTTAATCTGGTAGGTGACTATGGATTCACGAGCAATGATAAAATCTCGCAGCTATTGGATAAATACAATCTCATTTTTACGGGAGGAAAATTATCGGTAAAGACCTTGGATTTGATTCGCTCCATGGTCATTAAAATGCCGTATTCTGAAGATGCCAACGGTGTCCCCAATACCGATGCCGCCTTTCGCCGAGTCAGGTTAATATTGGTGCTGATTATGTCTTCGCCCGATTATCTGGTCAATCGTTAAGAAATGTGTCCATCAAGACACGCGGGACTGCCCGTGCGGACAAAGGCGATTAAAGCAAAAATTACTTCATCTCCGAACTTATAAAATTTTTAATCTTATCTATTTTTAATGAGATAATAGGTTGTATATGAAGGGTTTGAAATCGGAAATTGAACATCGTAAATCAAAAATAGTATTACGCTCAACTAATGAATAGACGGAATTTTCTAAAACACGCTGGTTGCGCCACAATGGGCTCGACTACCCTCCTCAGTACGTTGACTCAGTTAACCTCACTCAACGGAGCTTTGGGAAAACAACCGAGCAGTGCCGCGTATCCAACCGATTACAAAGCCTTGGTTTGTATTTTGTTTTCGGGCGGGATTGATTCCTATAACATGCTGATACCTATGGGTGTTAACGCGGGTGGCGACAATGGTTTTAATGAATACAAAGCCATTCGAACTGACTTGTCGGTAGTGAATCCCATCGCGCTCACCAACCCCCAATGTGCCGGTTTTCGGGGATTACCATGTAACTATGCAGCTTATGGCGTACATCCACAAATGACGGGAGTGCGCGATCTGTTCAACAGCGGCAAGTTGTCTTTTCTCTCTAATATCGGAACTTTGGTCGAGCCGATTTTGAATAAAACCCAATACAATAGTGGCCAAAAGAAACTGCCGTTGGGACTATATTCTCACTCCGATCAAATTATGCAATGGCAAACATCAGTGCCGCAGAGCCGCAATGCCCTCGGTGTTGGTGGTCGAATAGCCGACTTGCTCAATGCCGCCAATGCCAATGCGGAGGTTTCAATGAATATTTCGTTGGGTGGCAAAAATCCCTTTCAACGCGGACAGGACGTTTCGGAATATGCCATCAGTAATAACGTTCAGCCAAGTAATGTAGGCTTTCAGGCGTTGCCCTCTTGGTGGGGTAATTCTGGGTATCTCTCTGATTTGCGCACTTCTACCATCGACAGTTTAATGTCGCAGACGTACGCCAACCTGTTGCAAAAATCCTACGCTTCAAGTACCAAAACTACCATGGCGGCCATGGAGTTTTTTAGGGCAGCACTTAATAAAGTACCTACGATAAACACCGCTTTTCCTGCCAACAAATTAGCGACGGACTTATTGGCTATTGCAAAAATCATCAGCGTACGAAATCAATTGGGAGCGAAGCGTCAAATCTTTTTTGTCAATTATGGGGGATGGGACATGCACGATGGCCTGTTGACGGGATTGGATAGCAAGTTGCCCGTAGTGAGTCAGGCCCTCAAGGCCTTTTACGATGCCACGGTCGAATTGGGCGTAGCCAACCAAGTGACTTCATTTACCATTTCTGATTTTGCCCGTACCATTACTTCCAACGGAAACGGCTCTGACCACGCTTGGGGAGGCAACCAAATCGTGATGGGAGGGGCCGTCAATGGCGGAAAAATAGTGGGAACTTTCCCAAAAATGGACGTGAATTATCCGATGAATGTTTCGTTCCGAGGAAACTTTATTCCTGCGGTTTCGACCGATGAATTCTATGCAGAATTGGCGCTTTGGTACGGCATCAGCCCCAGCGATTTGTGTTATGTATTGCCCAATATCGGTAATTTTTACAGCTACAGTCTGGGGAAGTATCCCCTTGGTTTTATGAATTTTAACGACACCACTGTTTCGACCGAAAACTATCCGCAAAACTGTCTGACGTATTAATTGGAGGAAATGACAAGGTTAAAAAAAGCTGAAATGACAAAATTTAACTATACAACGCGTTCCTTTTTTTTATTCCTGTTGATTTGGGCAATTGCTTCCTTGGAGCTCAGTGCACAAAATTGCGTTGGGACTCCGGGACAGGTAAAATGGTCGTATTGGACCGCTTTCAATAATGTTTTTCCTGACAGCACTGACTTGGCTGCTCTCGAAAATTTCCCAAGCCGCCCGGATGGCTCACAACTCCTGAGTTCTTTAAAAGCACCGGTGAACTATACCGAATACTTCGCGGCCATGATGCGGGGCTACATTTATGTGAATCAAACCGCTACTTATAGATTCAATTTGACGGGCGACGACCGCGCTATCTTTTATTTAAGCACCAATGATGCTCCCGCAAATAAAAGAAAGAGAGCAGAGGTAACCTCTTATACCGGAATTACGGAATACAACAAAACGACTGGGCAAACTTCTCAAGTGATTGAATTAATTGGAGGTCAAAACTATTACTTTGAAATATACACTTTTGAGGGATGTTGTGGCGACCACAGCACACTGTACTGGCGTAAAAATACAAATCCGGACACCACTTGGCGAGTTATTGATTTTAACAATCTCAAGGAATACGCCTGTGAACAGACCTGTCCTCCGCGGGGTACGGCCTGTAATGACGGTAACGCACAAACCCAAAACGACCAACAGGATGGATTTTGTAATTGTGTTGGTACCATGCCAACGGCCAATAAATGCGTAGGGGAACGCGGTGTGGTAGAGGCTTATTATTTCGATAATATTACCGGCAGCCGAGTAGAGCCTGACCTTATCAATTCGCCTAAATTTCCGCTGTTGCCCGACCGAAAGGAGAAATTGAAAGGGATTGCAGGGCCCAATTTTGCGGCGTATGCTAAAAACACGTATGGCTCGTTGGTGCAGGGGTTTTTGACGGTTCCGGTATCAGGAACGTACGAATTTAACCTGACGGGCGACGATCAAACCTTCTTTTATTTAAGCAAAAACGACTCCATTCAGTACAAACTATACCGGCAGGCTACCTTGACTTTTGGAGTGGATGAAACAGCGCATACAACCTATGCCACTCAAACCATCGCACCTTTGTTTTTGGAGAAAGGTAAGTATTATTATTACGAAATAAGGCACAAAGAAAATACGGGGCGCGACCATTTTAATCTATACTGGAAAACGCCTTTTCACGAATTCAGAACCTGGAAACGGGTTTCGGACTTTTATCTGCACGACTATAAATGTGAGGTTTCGTGCGTTCCCAACAATACCCCCTGCAATGACGGAAATGCGTTCACTAAGAATGATAAATTCCTAAATTGCGAATGCGTAGGTACGCCCTGCTCGGGCCCGGATTGTGATGATGTAACCGCCCAATATCAAAAATACAACTACTGCGCGCCTACCCAAAACATCACCAATACGAGCGATGTAGCGTGGGTGTCGTGCGCAACTGCGGCCAACCCCAATTCGGCCAGAGGGGGTCAAAATCACTGGATTAAATACGATTTTGGCAGTCCATATACCTTGAAAGGAACACGGGTATGGAATTACAATGTGGTTAATGAAACCAACAAGGGCTTCAAAACAGTGTACGTAGACTATTCAACTGACGGAACAACGTGGAAGCAATTGGGTGGAGTGTATACGTGGCCAACGGCTCCTGGTACGGCCCAATATGTCGGTTTTTTAGGCCCTGATTTCAACAGCGTCAAAGCTCGTTACGTTTTGATTACGGCTACTCAAAATTGGGGAAACGCGACTTGCTCGGGCTTCAGTAAAATTACGTTTGATGCGACAAAATGTGATTTGAGCGGGGTCTGTAACGACGGTGATCCGCTGACGGTGTATGATAGGTATGACAACAACTGCAATTGCAAAGGAGTCAAACTTGCCTGCATTGAAGATACCATTAGAACGGGTTCCGTTTCTGTGGTTGCCTCTCCTCACAATGCAAAAAAGGCAATTTTTTCAGACGGTAACGTTCCCACTTCACAGAATATTGCTTTTACGGCGGGCAAAAGCATTGTGTTACTGCCTGGCTTTAAAGTAAACGGCGGAGCTACTTTCTCGGCTAAGATTGCGGCCTGTTTGCAAGCCGCTTTTGCACAGGAACAATTGGTACAGAAAACCGACTCAACCGCTTCTGAATTTGGCACAGAGCTGACCGAGGAATCCGACATCAGGCAAATTGTTTTTCGTCTCAACAAACCTGGGCAAGTCAGTTTACTTCTGAAAGATAAAGAAGGACAAATTCTGGCGACGCTTATTGATGATTATTATCAAAATCTGGGTACGCAAATTAAGTATCTGCCTACGGCTCGTCTGCCGAAAGGGATGTATTTGATCGAATTAACGGCGAATGAAACCAAAATCAGCCAGCAATTTATGGTGGAGTAGTAAGGGATTGTTTGTTCAACTTATTGAACCGAAAACTTAAGCCCGACCCTGTTGAATAGTCCGGTGGGGTGATTCCATTTTGAGCCTCGCTTAGGTGGGTAGTTTACCCTGCTGCAATTTCAAAGATAAAGTTGCCTCCGTCTGAGTGATAATCACATCGCCTTCAGGAGGGTATTTTACAGCTTTTATTTTATGCGTACTCCTTCTTTAAAGAGCTAATAATCTACTCTTTTACTGTTTTATTGACATCTGTCATAGTAAGTTACTGGTCAATATTCTACATTGATTCGTCAACAGTGATTGACGAGATTTCCACACGTTACTGAAAATTATAGCCACACATGAAGCTATTCATCCTATTCCTGATTGCCGTTCACGGGCTGATTCACCTGCTTGGTTTTGTAAAAGCCTTTCATTTTGCGGAAGTGAACCAACTGATACAAAGCATCTCCAAGCCTGCTGGACTCCTATGGCTGCTGACCGCCCTCCTGTTTATAGCAACTGCTGTTTTATATTTTTTCGAAAAAGAAGCGTGGTGGATTACCTCCATAGTGGCATTGATTCTATCTCAAATCCTGATTTTTACAAGTTGGCAGGATGCAAAGTTTGGAACGGTAGCCAATGTACTTATCCTGATTATTACCGTCATTGGCTATGGTACGTATCGTTTTAGTAATGGATATAAAAGAGAAGTGGTTATTGGCTTAAAACAAACAGCACTTGCATCGGATGTTCTGTTGACTGAGGCCGACATTCAACACTTGCCCGAACCGGTTAGAAAATACCTTCGCTTTACTGGGGCTATGAATAAGCCGAAAGTGCGCAATTTTAAAGTGGAATTCGCTGGGCAAATCAGAAAAGATGAACAATCCGAATGGATGCCGTTTACTTCGGTACAATACAATTTTATGGATGCTTCCACCCGGTTATTCTTTATGAAAGCAACGATGAAACACCTGCCCGTGGCGGGTTTTCACTGTTTCAAAAACGGAACGGCTTTTATGGATATCCGTTTATTTTCCCTGTTTCCAGTACAATACCAAACGGGTGCCGAAATGGGCGTGGCCGAAACCGTAACGTTTTTCAACGATATGTGCTGTATAGCCCCCGCGACCCTGATTGACAAACGTATAAAATGGCTGGAAACGCAGGGAAATAAAGTAAAAGCAGAATTTACCAACAACGGAATTGCGATTTCGGCTTGGCTGTATTTCAACGACCGAGGAGAGTTAATCAATTTTGTTTCAAATGACCGATATGCTGTTTCCGAGAACGGGAACATGAAACAAATTCCCTGGACAACGCCCTTAAAGGAGTATCGAACAGTGGGCGGTCATCAATTGACGGGCTATGCTGAAACCATTTATGCCTATCCCAAAGGGGATTTCTGCTACGGAAATTTTAGGCTTACTGCTATTGAATACAACTGCAAAAAATAGAGACAAAAACGTTTAAAATCATATTGAAGTCTGATTTTGATACTGTTTTATTACCAACAGTATTGTTATATTTACCTAATGAACAGGTTGAACGCACCTAATAATCTCTTAGATTCAAGGAGTAAATGTAACTTTTAAAGAGGGCAAGAGAAGTAATATTTTTGAGAAAGAAGGGGTATCCCCCTTCTCCCCAAGGATAAATTACGTATAATTGCCTTCCGTCCAA
>NZ_JAIXST010000330.1 GCF_027484545.1 Runella sp.
CGACTCATCAATTCACCTACCCGACGTTGTTCAAAAAACGAAACCGGCAACGAAATAATCTTGCTGTAGACTGTACGCCGAATATCGGCCATACTTTTCTCACTTACGATGGAGAAAAAATAAATTCGACCAAATGAAAAAAGGGATTGCAGAATCAGAATCCCAATTAAAACCAGCACGACTTGATCGATAGTGTACGACGATTTACCCTCAATGACCCCCACAATCTCACCAATCAGTTTGGGAAAAAGAATGTTGGTGGTCAGGGAAAGAACCAAAAACAGAATTCCCACCAAAAACGTAGTTCTGTAGGGTAAAATAAAACGAAATATCTTTAACGTTTTTTTAACGCTCTCTTTACTGAGTTTGCGTTTTTTGTCTTCAGGCAACACTTCCGTGTCCATGCCTCTTCCTTTAGCCATTTAGTATGTTAGGTTGAATTATTCCTCGTCTTTTTGTCCTTTGTATTTTGATTCTTCCAATATCTGTCTGACATTGGTGGTGGCCATTAATTCTTCCAATTTCGTAGTCGGCTTTTCCTGCAAATAGCGACTCACAATGCGCCATCCTACCCAACGACCAATGGCTCCGGGGCAATATTGGCTGATTTCGACTGTGGCAGGACGCTCTCCGATAAAGCGTTCTTTTTCCGCATCCCAGGTTTGATAAATTAATTTTCGATCTAAAAAATACGCCCAAATATCTTGCTGAGAAGCATATACGTCGTCTAATTGCGTTTGTGAATAACCAATAATAAGACTGTCAGGCGTCTCAGGCGATACGTGTTTCACAAACTCAAACCCTTTGCCGTACCAAATCATGTCAGCCAAAAGCGTTTGATCTTCGGCAGGCACTTTGTTGTATTTCTGTGAGATAAAAAACAAAATCGCTGGTACAATGTAGTCCTGCTGATAGCGGCGAAGTTGATATTCGTGCAATTGAGGGCGGTATTTAGCTTTAGAACCACCGAAATAATCCAATCCAATGACAATCACACTGTCGGAAACGTACAAATCACTCCCCATAAAACCTGTTACTGCGGTGATAATCTGCGGCGTTTTGAAGTCGGGATAAGCGGCTTTGATTTGACCAAAAGCCTGTTGAATCTGCGTTTTCAACGAAGCTAAATCTCCAAATTGAGTTTGTAGTTCTTCATTGAATTTCTGCAAATCAGGGTTATTGATATTGCTATACAACTGATTGGTAATGAGCGTATCGGCTGCTCCCTTAGGAATACCGAAGTAGTCCCTCAAAAATGGATTTTTTTGTACCAGAACTTCCAAATCTGCGGGAGATTTTGCCGCAAAGAGTTCTTTTTCTAATCGTCGAACAGTAACGGGAATTTCTTGAGGTTGGTCTTTGCACCCAATAAAAGCAAAGCAAAACGCGAATAAAACGAAGGCAGAATAAAAGGCTGATTTCATCAGAAAAAGTTAATAACTTATTTTAAACGCAGAAGTAGCCCTAAAAAGTTTGGGGTCCGTTCAGAAATCGTTCATTTCACAAGGATAATAATTGATTTTCAGTGCCTCCAAATTGCGTTGATGTAACTAACTTTGTAATTTTGATTTGTAAAGTAAAATTTTAGAATTTATGTCACAAGCACACGCCCTATACGAGCTATATAAGCATTTGCCCGAAAAGGCAAAAAAGCAATTCAAGCAACTTGTCGAAAAAAACGAGCTGGTAGAAGTACCAATTGAAGCGCTTGAGAAAGGTTTACAGGAGGTAAAACTAATTCAACAAGGCAAATTGCCTCGCCGCACTTTTGCTGACTTAAAGCGGGAAATGGCGAATGAAAAATGAGGTCTTTACTACTCCTTATTTTGACAATCGCTACAAACGGTTAGCAAAAAAATTCGCTTCGCTTGAAAACGACGTAGATTACCTCATAGAAGAACTACTCGAAAACCCTAAAACGGGAGAGTCTTTGGGGGCTGGAATTTATAAAATCAGACTTGCAATAGAAAGCAAAGGAAAAGGAAAAAGCGGTGGTTTTAGGGTAATTTCTTATTTATACGAAGAAACTGACGAGGGATGCACAATTTACCTTATTGCTATCTATGACAAATCCGAAGAAAGCACCATTACCAAAAAGGTTTTGCTCAGTTTGATAAAAAACGCTTTTGAATAGTCGCCGCAAGTTTGCTGATAATATCCTACTACAGGTCTCAGTTCAGAAACATTTCATCCACCAACAATAACGCCGTTTTCCCTTTGCTTCCGTGCCATTCAGGAATTTTCTGCAAAGGCTTTGCCACAATTTTGAGATAAGAGACCGTTTGCGGTTTAAATTTACCTCCAACGGCAGCCAGCAAATGAGTTCGCATTTTCGACGGAATGCTCGGCTTGAATGTCGCAATCAATTTCATTTTGGTTTTGTCGGCACCGCCCCATACTTCAATGGACTCGGGAGGAAATATACCGGTTTCTACCTCTTCCATGATACGCAAACCAACGGATGATAACAAAATCGGTGTTTTAAACTCGGATACTAAAATCAAATCATTGTTCCTCACGCCCGCCCAATTGTTGGCCCAGGCAGGGCTATTGGCGTTGAAAGTACCCAATCTTCCGTCAAAGAATGTATTGGCACCAGCCGCCTGATGCACTCGGTTGAGCGGCAAGGGTAAATTCACACTATCGGGTTTGTAGCTGTTTTTATAAAAATCAAAAGATGCTTCATCACTGCCAAACCAGCCCGTTTTATACGCCTTGGCACGAATCGTGGTGCTTTCTTTCAGAAGTGTTTGGTTATTGAATATCGGCGATTTAACACTGTCAGGTTCCGTACCATCGGTGGTATAACGAATTTGAACACCTTTGACGGGGTGGCTCAGTTGTACCAACAACGGTTGATTAAAAATAGTAGAACTGTTTTTAACCTGCGGCGGATTCAATTTGATGGGATTGCTGCCATCGTCCCTAAATCCGGCAATGAATTGAACGCCCGGATTTCCTTTTTGCAATTGCTGAATTTCCGAAGGCGTCAATTCCGTTTCCCAAACAGAAACCGTTTTTAAACTCTTGAATGCCTTCATTAAGGGTTGTAACTCCTTAAAGTTCACTTTTGTACCCGAAATCGACAGGCTCTTTAATTGCTTCAACGAAGTCAATTCTTTCAGTCCATTTGCTGTAATATCCGTAAAATTCAAATCCAATTTTTGCAGGTTTTCAAATTGGCTTATGTTTCTAAGGTCCGCATCCTTCACGGGCATTTTGGCCAAGTTCAAAAAGACAACCTGTTTTTTCAGCTCACTCAATTCTTCCAGTTTTTTGGCGGCAAACTCATTCTTGTTGTAAAAATTGACTGATAAAGCGGGAGATTCACGGGCCAAAGGTGCAATAGTCCGGTATTCAGTGGTCAATTTTTTCACCGTTTCTTCATCCGCTGCGGCAAAATCAAACGTTTCTTCCGTCGTTTGAACGGGCAAGAATAAGGAAGTGGCGATGAGCCTCAATGAATCGTTAGGCGGCAAATCGGTGACCTTTTTCGTAAAATCCGCATTGCCTTTCACCCACAACGACAGGAGCATAATTTCCTGCGGACTAAGCTGTACTTTCCCCGTAGGAGGCATGTGTTTTTTCTCATCTAAGGGCAAGTGTATCCGTTGCAATAACAAACTGATTTCAGGCTTTCCGGGCACGATTAATTTGCCCGTTTTGCCACCTTTCAGAATGGATTCCCTATCGGTGAGCATCAACTCGCCTTTCAATTTTTCAGAGTTATGGCAACTCACGCATTTTTGCTCCAAAATAGGTTGAATAACATCGTTGAATACGACCGCCTGTTCAAGTGCAACGGGAGCCAGCTTTATGATAGGTGAGGTAATAAAATTTTCACCGTGCGTTAAGACAGAACCATAGTGTCCCGCAACAACCAGAAAAAGGCCAGAAACAACAGCAGCCACTTTGGCCACAGGAGCTTGGTACCAAATTGCATTGCGAAACAAATAGATAAGGGAAACTGTAAAAACAATACCCACACCCGACCATTTGTGCCATTGCAACACCTCGCCAGAATATCCCGGTTCTTTGGACAAAAACAAGCCCATAATAACCGTAAGCTCAGCCGACAGAGTACCCACCAGCAGTAAATTATTCAAAAAATTGCGGTAAAATTCGTTGGTAAAATAGGCAGGTTTGAAGCGAAAAAACTCCATTCCTAAAGCCAAAAATAAGATAACTATCGGAAAATGAAGCAGTAAAGGATGCATTCGCCCAACGGATTGCAGCCAACCAGGAACCACCAATTTGCTTTCAAACAGGAGTAAAAAAACAATAAAGATATTAGAAACGATTACTACCTGCTCGGCAATGTTTTTGGCCTTCCTATTCATTATCAATAAAATAAAAATATTTCTGCAAAGACTATTTTGCCCCTACGGGGCTTAGAGATACGAGCTAATTCCATCTTTTCTACCAATATTACGCTCCTACGGAGCTAATCAACTGATAATATCGCGCACTACTTTCCCGGAAATGTCAGTCAAACGGTACCGGCGACCTAAATGTTTGAAAATCAATTTTTCATGGTTTAGCCCTAACTGATGTAAAACCGTTGCTTGAAAATCATGTACGTGTACCGGATTACGGCTAATGTTATAGCCCAATTCGTCGGTTTCCCCATAGACCATCCCCGGCTTAATACCGCCACCGGCCATCCAAATGCTGAAGCAACGCGGGTGATGATCCCGTCCGTAATTTTCCATCGTCAGTTTGCCTTGGCTGTAACTGGTCCGACCAAATTCTCCACCCCAAATTACCAGCGTCTCGTCCAACAAACCCCGTTGTTTTAAATCCGTCACCAAGGCCGCAGAAGCTTGATCAACGTCTTTGGCTTGACTCGTTATCTCAAACGGAAGATTCCCGTGTTGGTCCCAACCTTGGTGGTACAATTGTACAAAACGAACGCCGTTTTCGGATAATTTTCGTGCCAACAAACAGTTAGCAGCAAACGTACCCGGCACCAAGCAATCAGGGCCGTAGAGTTTCACAATATCGTCCGATTCTTTGGACAAATCCATTACTTCGGGAACGGCCGTTTGCATTCGGTAGGCCATTTCATATTGCTTTACTTTGGCCGTAATTTCGGGATCCCCAAACTCATTGTAAGACAACTGATTGAGTTCCGACAAGTTATCTAACATTTCGCGACGTTCTTTTCGGTCCATTCCTTCGGGGTCACGCAAATAAAGCACGGGGTCTTCTCCTTTGCTAAATTGTACGCCCTGATGGATAGAATCCAAAAAACCGTTGGACCATAATTTGGAATAAACCCCCTGTCCATTACCAATACCGCGAGAAAGTAAAACGGTAAAATCGGGTAAGTTTTTGTTTTCATTTCCTAAACCATAGCTCAGCCAAGCCCCCATACTCGGGCGGTTGCCCTGCTGCGAACCCGTTTGAAAAAAAGTAAGCGCCGGATCGTGGTTGATGGCCTCGGTGTACATAGAACGAATGATACACAAATCATCCGCAATTTTTGACGTATAGGGAAGAAGGTCACTTATCCAGGCACCTGACTGACCGTATTGCTTAAAATTAGTGAAAGAACCGGCCAACGGAAAAGATGCCTGATTGGCCGTCATGCCCGTCAAACGTTGTATACCTCGCACCGAAGGCGGCAATTCCTGCCCCATCATTTCGCACAATTTCGGCTTAAAATCAAAGGTCTCCAATTGCGAAGGAGCACCGTTTTGAAACAGATAAATGACCCGTTTGGCTTTGGGCGCAAAATGGGGAATACCCGGCGTGAAACCGGCTTCGTCCATATCACCTCCGTTGAGCAAATTGGGTATCATCAACGACCCCAAGGCCACGCTTCCCAACCCCAAACTCATGGTGGACAAAAAGCGACGTCGGTTAAAATTCAGGCCGTGTTCTAAAATCTCTTTTTCCATCGGTAATACTAATGGTGAATTGTGAATTAGTGAATGAATACGGGTGTTTCTACTTTCTTACTCCTTGCTATTGCCCTTTCACTCCCGTCTCATCGCTTCTGAATTTACGATTTCGTAATTGCTTCTTCTAAATTATAAATCGTGTTGACCACCCGCATTAAAGCGGTGAGTGTTGTTTTATCCAGCTTTTCGGGAATGGGGTACTCCCCTACCGAAAGCGCCTTTTCTGCAATCGGTTTCGTGATTTTTTTGAGCTCTTTCTCGTAATAAGCCGTCAAAATACCCATTTCCTTTTCGGTAGGTTTTCGGCAAACAATGAGTCTGAATGCTTTGGTAATTTTATCCTTTGAAGGGCTATTCTCTTGCAATAACTTTGCCGCCAACACCCGCGACGCTTCCAATACTGCGGGGTCGTTCATCATGACTAATGCCTGCAAAGGCGTATTGGTTTTTAAACGTTTTACTTCGCACAAATCGCGATTACTGGCGTCAAAAATACTCATGGTAGGTGGCGGAACAGTGCGTTTTATCAACGTGTACATTCCTCTGCGATAGAGACTTGCACCGTGGTCCTGAACGTACATAGAGAGCAACCCACGACCCGAAGTAGCTCCTTCCCACAGCCCAGCAGGTTGGTACGGCTTTACACTCGGACCTCCAATTTTTCTCACCAATAAACCACTGCTCGACAGTACCACATCTCTTACGAATTCGGCATTGATGCGGTAACGAGGTGCCCGTGCCAATAAAATATTGTCGGGGTCAGAAGCCAATTTTTCGGGTGTTACTACCGCCGATTGGCGATACGTAGCCGAAGTCACCATTTGTTTTACCAGTCGTTTGATATTCCAACCGTGCTCTATAAAATCCACCGCCAACCAGTCCAATAACTGCGGATGCGAAGGCAATTCTCCCTGCATCCCAAAATCGCCTGACGTTTTTACAATTCCTTTTCCGAAAAACTCCTGCCACATCTGGTTGACAAAAACCCGCGCTGTTAGTGGATTTTGTTTATCAAACAGCCATTTGGTCAAACCAAGCCTGTTTTTGGGATAATTTTTACTAAAAGGCAAGATAAAATTGGGCGCATTGGGTTCCACTTCATCGCCAGGAGCATCATAAGCTCCGCGTCGCAGAATGTGCGTTTTACGCGCCGTATCCAAGTCACTCATCACCGACACAATCAAGCGATTAGTGTCGGGTTTGTTAATAAATGTCAGAATGTTTTTTACGTCCTCGTTGCTGATTTCCATCAAAGGTTTCTTAGCATACGTTTCCGGCCCGCCAATGACGGACTCAATGCCTACTTCTTTTACGTTGTTAAAAAACGCGAAGAGCTGGTAGTATTCTTTCTGCGAGAAGGGATCGTATTTGTGGTCGTGACAGTGGGCACATTCCAACGTAACCCCCAAAAATGCCTTTCCAAACAAATCATTTCGATCCGTAACGTAGCTGATGCGGTACTCTTCGGGAATCACACCGCCTTCTTCCGTAATTTTATGATTTCTGTTAAAACCCGTTGCTAAAAGTTGTTCTTTGTATAATGGAGTATCTTGATTGGGAAGCAAATCTCCCGCCAATTGCCAAGTGGCAAATTGGTCGTAAGGCATATTTTTGTTTAATGCATGAATTACCCAATCTCGCCAAGGCCACTGCGTGCGGTAGCCATCATCCTGATAACCGTGCGAATCGGCGTAACGGGCCAAATCCAACCAATAAACCGCCATTTTTTCACCATAAGCTGGATTTTGGAGCAATTCATCCACTACTTTTTCGTAGGCATTGGGGCTTTTATCGGCCAGAAAGCTGTCCATCATCTTTAAGGTTGGCGGAAGCCCTACCAAATCAAGACTGGCACGTTTCAGAAGCCGCTCTTTATCAGCTTCTTCGTTAGGACTGAATCCTTTTTGTTCCTGTTTGCTCAGAATGAAATAATCAATCTCATTTTTGGGCCATTCTTTGTCTTTTATCTCAGGAAGGGCTGATTTTTTAGGCGCGACAAACGCCCAGTGTTTTTCGTATTTAGCCCCTTGTTTAATCCACTTTTCAATGAGGTCAATCTCGTGAGACGAAAGCTTGAGATTGGAGGAAATCGGCGGCATCAATTTACTGGTGTCTTTGGTCGTAATGCGCAAATACACTTCCGATTGTTGGGGTTTTCCCGCCACCAACGCATGGGCTCCCGGATGCTCTTTCAGGGCTTGAAAGGCACTTACAGGATCGTCGAGGCGCAAACCTGCCTGCCTTTTATTGGCATCCGGACCATGACAGGCCGAACATTTATCCGAAAGTATCGGACGTATGTCAAAATTATAACTGACAACGTCGGGTATTTGCTCCTGCATGGCCTGTGTCGTTGAATTTCCGCAGGATTGCAAAAAAACGACACTTACTGCCAAAATCCCCAACAAATAATAGGCTTCTTTCTTCATCAAAAAATAGGATGTTACGTACCTAAGGTACGTTTTTGATAGATGAATTTTTGATTTACTACCAATATTTTGCACCTACGGCGCACAAGGAAATCAGAGAGATAGCCTCCTACCTAATCCTATGCTAACAAATCCATTACTGCTTTTCCCTTACCGTCGGGTGTTGTATAAAAGGGGCGTTTTTCTATTTCATACTGCGTGTCGGGCGCAATACCTAAGGCGTGGTAGATCGTTTGGTGAATCCCGTCAATTTTAACGGGATTTTCGATGGTTTTGCAAGGTCGCTCATCAGCAGTTTTACCATAGACAAAGCCCTTCTTAATTCCACCCCCAAACATCAGCGCCGAACAGCCATCTGTAAAGTGGCGGTGCATCCCATAAAACTTCATATCTGTCAGTATATCAGGCTGTTTCACTTGTTCTAACACTTTCAGTTCGGGCCGCCCTTCAACCATCATGTCCCGGCTAAATTCGCTGGCTAAAATAATGAGTGTGCGGTCCAAACGCCCTGTTTTATCTAAGTCTTTGATTAATTGTGCAACAGGGCCGTCAATCATTTTTTTCATTCCTTCCAGTCGTGTGTGGCCATTTTCGTGGGTGTCCCAGCCAAAGAAGGGTTCATATTCGGTAGTTACGCTGATAAAACGGGCACCTTGTTCGGTCAATCGGCGAGCTAAAAGGCATCCTAAACCAAAACGTCCAGTATTGTAAATATCATAACTTTCCTTGGGTTCCGTGCTGAGGTTAAAAGCTGCAGCTTCGGGCGAATTGAGTAGCATGTATGCTTGTTCCATAGAGCGTTTGAGCGATTCTTTTTGATAATCGCTGCCAAATTCCCCCATGGGACTATTGCTAATCAAGTCTTTATAGAGTTGATTTCGGCGCTCAAACCGCCTGGCATCCATGCCAACAGGTGGGCGAACGCTTTCTAAGCCTTGGCTTGGATCAGGAATAAAGAAAGGACCGAATTCATTTCCTAAAAAACCTGCGGTATGAAATGCTTTTAGCTCTTCGGCTTCACCTACGGTAAAACGCTGGCCGATGTCTATGAAAGCGGGAATAACGGGGTTTTTAGGCCCTAATTCCTTCGCAATCCAAGAACCAAGGTGCGGAGCGGCGACCGTTTGGGGTGGCTCATAGCAGGTGTGCCAATGATACTGATGGCGCGAGTGCAAAATATGACCCATATCAGCCGCTACGTACGACCGAATGAGGGTGCCTTTGTCCATCACTTTCCCGATGGATTGCAGCCCTTCGGAGAAATTGATACCGTCTAAAACCGTGGGAATGGGTTTGAAAGTACTTAGGACTCGGTTGCCTTCCATGCCTTTTTCGTAGGGTGTATATCGCTTGGGATCAAAGGTTTCAGTATGAGCCATGCCACCTCCCATCCACAACAGTATGACGGTATCCGCACTGCTTTTTATTTTTTCGCTTTTCTTTTTATCGAAGGCAAAGCTACGCATGGGGTCGGCTGCCGCAAACGCTGCCATGGTAGCAGCAGATGTTTTTTGTAAAAACTCTCGTCTATTCCAGTGGGTTTTCATTGCTTTTAAGGTTTTATAAAACCTACTATTTCTTAATAAATCAATTGAAATTCTGGGTGTAGTGTCATTGCCCAAACCAAATCTTCGATATCTTCAATCGATGGGCTTTGTCCCATTATCCGCTGGGCTACTAACATCTCTTTTGGCATAGGTTCTCGGCCCAATGATTTCTTATATAACTCTTTGACCAACAAGTCGCCCGATGGATACTTGTCTTTCCAAATTTTCGCTCCTTTTTTGAGTGCTTCGTTGAACTTTATTCCATTGGTAAGTTCCAGTGCCTGTAAAAGGTTGGCTTGTGAATTGCGACTCGTACTGACGGTTTCTCGCGTTGGCCTCCCCAAGGCGGTTAGAAATGGGTCATTTTTAACCAAAGATGCCCGTGCAAAAGGCATTTCTTTAAAAATACCGTCAGGCAACAACTTAAATACAATGGCAGAATCTTTGTAAACAGGGTTAATGGCCATGCTAACGGCGTCGGCAAACTGCTCGGCGGTCATGCGGCGGCGTATCATGCCTTTAAAAGTATAATTCGGAGCCGTCACCAAAGCGGCATCTTTGATTCCAATGGAGGGCAATTGGTAAGTTTTTGAAGTTAAAATATTAAACATTAGCCTTTTGAGGTCATAGCCATTTGCTACAAAATCGGCGGCTAGCCAGTCGAGCAAATCCTGGCTCCAAGGTACATTGTCCATCATATCAACGGGTTCTACAATACCGCGCCCCATCAATTGTGCCCAAACTCGATTGACCAACGTGCGATAAAGACGGCCATCTTTGGGCTGAATCAGAAAGTCAGCCAATTCACGTAAACGATCTTCGGTGATGGGTGTCTCTTTGATTTCGCCTAATTCTTTAAACAACATACGACTTTTAACCATTTTGCCCGTTGGTTTATCGCAGCGGTGAATTTCTAAGGTCGAGTCGGCAAAAATATTGGCAAAGGCATAGGCGTCTTCTAATTTCCAATTACTGATGAAGCTATCGTGACATGAGGCACATTTGAGATTTAAGCCCAAAAATACCTGCGCTACATTTTGAGCGGCTTGCATCTCATTGCGCTGACTGGCATTTATTGTTCCGCGCCACTTGATTCCTTTGATAAAACCTGCCGATTCTTTTTTTGGACTGATCAGTTCTTTCACAAATTGATTGTAGGGCTTATTACTTTTAAGTGACGCATAAAGCCACTTGGTAATATCAAAACGGCCTCCAGTTATGTAACCCGTACCGGTATAATCATTGCGTAAGGCATCGTTCCAAAACGTGAGCCAATGTTGGGCATAATCTTCGTTGTGATTCAATAACTCTTTGACCAATATTTCTCGTTTATCAGCGCGTGTATCGGCTACAAAAATTTCGACATTTTCGGGAGATGGCAGTAAACCTATCACGTCCAAATACACCCGACGAATGTAGGTATGGTCATCCACTGCTTTTTTCCAAGTGATGTTCTTTTTCTTGAAATAACCGTTCACTAAGCGGTCGATGGGCTGAGAAAGTTCTGCTGGGGCTTTGGGAAGTTCGGGAAGGCGTGGTGCTAAGGCTGCCGTCTGATACACGGGCTTTTCGGTTCCTGTTGGCCAAGGGGCACCTTGTTTTATCCAATACTCTAAGATTGCTATCTCCTCTTTACTGAGCATTTTGCCCTTGGTAGGCATAGCATCGTCATGGCCTGCTGGTAGTTTGATTCGGCGAATGAGTTCACTTTTTTCGGGACGCCCTAAAACAATGACCGGGCCACCTTCGCCACCTTTAAAAATCAATTCTTTGGTATCTAAGCGTAGCCCTCCTTTACTTTTGGTGGCGCTATGGCATTTATAGCAATTATGCGCCATAATGGTGCGAACATCTATGTTCAGATCAGCTATTTGCTTCGATACCAGCGGTTTATTGGTTGTAGGTAATACAAATCTTGGCTTTTTTGCTTGGGCATCTGTGATTGCATCACCACTGCTGTTCTTTTTTCTGTTGGGAGAAAACATGCTGGTAAGGTAATCGTTCCCGTGGGTCAATAAGGCACCATAATGACCCGTTATCGTAACGCCAGCGACAGTCAGAAAGAGGAGACTCCTGTAAAGTGGAATACGTCCAGAACGAAGCGAAAATAGGGTTGCACCTGCCAAAACCATGGTCGCAATACCCGACCACTGGTGATTGGTCACTGTATCACCGCTGTATTCGTCTTGATTGGCTAATAATAGACCCAATCCAACTGCAATGACAGAGCTAACGGTTCCTATCCAAACCATGGCCTTGATACCAGCCTGCAGCTCGGTAGATTTACGTTGCCAACCAACTATTTCTAATAATAAAGCAACACAAAGTAAGCCTATTGGAAAGTGGACAATTAATGGGTGTAATCGGCCCAGGAACTGCCAAAGCCAAAATATTTCAGTTGTTTCCTGCACGGTTAAAAAGTAAAGTGGTTTAATTGGTTGAAAAAGTACCTATCGCATTGATTGGAGAGTCTCCAATCAATGCGATAGGTACCTGTTTTTGTACTACTTGTAAAAGAGCATAAGTGAACTAAACTAATCAATTCTTTTTAATATCATTGATTTAGTAGCCCGGGTTTTGAGTAAGCTTACTGTTTATCAAAATTTGCGGAGCGGGAATGGGAAGAAAATATTCAAAGTCGCTATACACGTAGTCAAGTGCATTGAAGGCAATTCCTCCTCTGGCAACGGTTGGGTTCGTTTTTTCTTTGGCCGCGTACGTATTCATAAATGTCGCTAATTGAGCAGGCGTATTCGTGCGCTGCAAATCAAACCAACGGTGGTTTTCAAAGGCCAATTCTACGCGTCTTTCTTTCAACACCGCTGTTCTGAACGTTTCTTTGGTCAAGCCGGTCAAATCGGCAAGACCTGCCCGCTTACGTACCTGATTGAGGTAACCCAGTGATTCTGCATCAGGGCCCGTCGCTTCATTAATTGACTCCGCCAACATCAACAACACATCCGAATAACGAAGCACTGGCCAGTTATTATCTGTTCGTCCCGTTATCGTGTGAGGATAACGGTATTTATTGACAAAGGGAATAGGAACAACGACGTTGTTTAACGTATAGCTGGTTTGTAACGAAATATCTTTCCGCAAATCACCTGCTTCGTAGGCTGCGATCATGTCGTTGGTAGGAATATTCCGACCGCTGGGAGTGGTGTTGGCAAAACCGGTAACGGCTCCCTGTGATAAACGCGGGGCAAACACATAAACAAAGTTGCTTTGTTCACCCAAATCGTTTCCTCCCTGGTACTGCACTTCAAAAACCGACTCCACGCCATTTTTCTTGGCTGGGTCGAAGTTGTCTTTGTAATTGGCGTACAAAGAGTAACCCAAAGGCAGTACCTGCTTGAGCGTCGAAACCGCTTCCGGGTATCTTTTCAAGGTCAAATACACTTTACCCAATAAACTCAAAGCAGCCCCTTTGGTCACCCGTCCTTTTCCAGCTGCGGGATAAGTTACGGGAAGTAAAGTAGAGGCATCTTTCAGGTCGGCTTCAATTTGCTTGTACACCTCTGCTTGCGGAGATTTTACTAAATCAAAAGCTTCATTGGGGTTGTTGAGTGTTTTCGTAGCCAAAATCACGTCCCCAAAGTAGCGCACCAAATTGAAATAATGGAAGGCCCGAATAAATTTCAACTGTCCTTCAATGGCACTTTTGGCGGTGGCATCAATCGTACTCGCAGCCAGTTTTTCTAAGGCATAATTGATGTTGTACATGGCAGCGTAGTGGTTGTTCCACAAAGCGGCAATTTCACCGTTCCCTGGATTGACCGTCGAAAACTCGAATGCTTCCCAGCCCGCCGCGCCGCCGCGATCAAGGGGATTAAAATCAAGCGTAGTATTGTCCGACATAAATTCCTGTCCCAAATAAGCCGTATTCGTAATGGCCTGTAACTGACCATATACGCCATTGAGCGCTTGCTCAAACTGGGTCTGGTTTTGGTAAAACAAGTTGCTGTTTATTCGGGTCGGATCGGTCGTTGTCAAAAAATCATCTTTGCAGGAAAATTGAGCGAAGCAAAGAGCTGTAATTAGAAATGTGGTTATTTTTTTCATCTCTGAGATTAATTAGAAGTTAAACTTAGCACCAACCGCCAACGTTCTTGGAACAGGATACGACTCATCATCATTATTCAACTCTGTTCCGCCCCTCACCCCTGCATCCGGGTTATTGCCTGGGTATTTCGTAAACAGCCACAAATTGTTGGCAGACACGAAAATTCGGGCATCGCTCAAGATTGACTTAAATTTAGGAAGGGTATAACCCAGCGTAATGCTTTTGAGCCATATATAACTTCCATCATACACGTAGCGCTCGCTACTTTCGCGCGACCATTTGAAGTAGTTGGTACCTCCCTGTGAATTTTTCGCATTAGGATTGGAACCGGGGTTGGATGGTGATCTCCAACGGTCTTTGGCTTTGTCCAACACGTTGAATACTCCGTCCATGTTCATTGTAGAGGCTTCAATATTTCGGTAAATGTCAAAATTCTGAGCTCCTATGAATAAGACGTTTATATCAAAGTTGCGATAATCAGCCGCCGTAGTCCAAGCCCAGTTAAAGGCAGGGTTAGGATTGCCGATCTCCACCATGTCCTGCGTATCGTACGACACTACCCCGTCGCCGTTGGCATCTACAAACTTCATACCACCGGGAATTACACCGTCCTGCTTAGCCCAAGCATCAATCTCTGCCTGCGTGTTGAAAATCCCTACCTTTTGATAGCCATAAATCATCCCAATCGGACGGCCTACTTTCATCACATTGTATCCTCCGTAAAAACCACCGTAGTACAGCATGTCATTGGCTCCTTTGATGGCCAATATTTTACTGCGGTTCATGGTAAAATTCGCGTTGGTACGGAAATTAACCTTGCCGATGTTGGTTCTAAAATCTGCACTTATTTCAATTCCTCGGTTTTGAACCTGCCCGATATTATCCAAACTTGTCGTAAATCCTGACACTGCCGGTATGGAAATCGGCAACAACATATCGTTGGTGAGTTTGTTGTAATATTCAAACGTAAACGAGAGTTTGTTGTTGAAAGTAGATACATCTAATCCTATGTCTAACTGGTTTGATTTCTCCCATTTCAGCTCTGAGTTGGAAAATGAGCTTATTACTTTTCCTGGAGCAAACGCATTGCCCAGTATGTAGTTGTTAGCACCCATAAAGGCCAAACTTGGATAATTACCGATGTTGTTGTTACCCGTTACGCCCCAGCTTGCCCTTAATTTCACATCAGATAACCACGAAAATTTCGGCATAAACGATTCTTCGGTCAATCTCCAGCCCACTGAAGCTGCGGGAAAATCACCGTATTTGTTTTGTGCACCAAAACGTGAACTTCCTTCCCGGCGGAAAGACGCCGATAAGAGGTATTTATCTTTAAATGAATAGTTTACCCGAGCAAAATAGGCTAACAAAGTCCAGCCGTTTTCGTACGAATTGGAAGATCTGATGGATGCAGCACCTAAATAAGGCACTAAGTCATCCGGAAAGGTATTGCCCGAACCGTCAATTCCGTAAAGCGTTTCTTTTTGTGAAGTAAAACCAAGCAAGGCATCCAAGGTATGATTGGCCCCTATTTTTGGCGTATAAGTAAGCAGTTGGTCAAAAGAATAATTGCGCAACTGCTCATTGATGTCCCTTGCGGTAGCGATTCGTGGCGGCGCACCCGACGTACCCGAGGCTACCGGATTTCCGATGGTAGAAGGCACATACTCTTTGAAGGTATTAAAATTGATCTTCGCATTGACCGAAGATCTGAATTTCAGATTTTTCAAAATAGAAAGTTCCGCAAATCCATTGGCCAGCACATCCCCGATATTTCTTCTCCGAATCACATTGTTCAACACAAATACGGGATTAGGAAAGCCAAAAGCCCCATCTACTCCGCCGATATACGGTCTCATGGTTCCGTCTGTGTTATAGACCGGCTCGCGAGGGTCCATCAATAGAGCACCGCCCACCAAGTTACTGCGGCCGTCGGTATTGGCCAGGTTTTGCTTCGTATACGTTCCGTTAATGTTCAACCCCACGTTCAAAAATTTAGTAACTTCTCCACCCAAGTTGCTGCGAATAGAAACGCGGTCGTAGTTTGTCTTGATGATTGAACCTTCTTCTTTATAATAACCCACGGAAAGGAGTGATTTAATAGGACCTCTTCCCGAAGAAATTGTTAGGTTTACATCGGTATAAGGCGCATTATTTTTCATAATTTCAGCAAACCAATCGGTAGAATATTTGGTTTGTTCCGGGTAACGGTATCCAATGGGCACTTCTTCCAACGTAGGTTCTCTTTTCTGGAAATAGCGAATACCATCTTCAAAAATTTCTTTTTTAAACTGCGCAAACTCTACGCCGTTCAACATTTTTACCCGTCGGGTATTCGGGATATTCTGAATTCCCCGGTCAATGGATAAATTGACGTTTACTTTTCCTTCTTTGGCGCTTTTTGTCGTAATCAACACCACCCCGTTAGAACCCCTCGCTCCGTAAATGGCGGTAGAAGCAGCATCTTTCAAGATGGAAACACTCTCAATATCATTCGGGTTTAGGTTTGCCCCCACGGATGTCCCGACGGCAAAACCATCAATTACGTACAAAGGATCACTCCCCGCGCCCAAGGAACCAATTCCCCGAACCCGTACCTCAAAGGCACCACCGGGAACCCCGCTTTTTGTTTTTACCACAACACCGGCCGCTCTACCCTGCAACATCTGATTCATGTTGTTGGCAGGTTGCTCACCGATATCCTTCATATTAATAACCGAAACCGCCGAAGTAATGTCCTGCTTCCGCTGAGAACCATACCCCACCACTACGATTTCTCCCAGTGCTTTTACATCCACTTTTAAGGTGATGTTGACCATCGTACGGTTTCCAACAATCACTTCCTGCGGCTCAAAACCGACAAAACTAAAAACTAACACGGCTTTATTATCTGCCACCCCAAGCACAAATTTTCCGTTTTGGTCGGTAGTCGTTCCTTTTTGTGTACCTTTTACAAAAACACTTACACCCGGCAGCCCTGCTCCTTTGTCATCTAAGACGGTTCCTGTGACCTGTAAGTCGGCGAGGGCTTCGAAGTTTGGGGCGGGTGCTTCCAACTCTTCTTCCACTACGCTACCGGTAGGAGAAGACGCTAAGCGAGACAAAATTATCTGATTTCCAATGGCTTTATACTTAATTTTCAATGGATTAAGTATTTTATCCAATACCTGCGACAACGATTCGTTGGTGGCATTCAGCGAAATTTTTTGGGAGGCCGCAATTAATTTGGGGCGGTACGTAAATTTAACATCTGCCTGTTTTTCGATAGAAGTCAAGATACTCATAAGACCTTGATTCTCTATCTGAATGCTGATTTTACGGTTCAACAATTCTTGAGCGGTGACATCACGTGCCAGCGAAACACCCGTAAAAATCATCGCAATGCAGCATTGTATGAGCGAGAGTTTCATGAAGCGAATCAGTCTTGTTTGGTTTTGTAATCTTTTTTTCATTTGTTTACTAAGGTTTTTGTGAGTGAATATGCAAAAACAAACCTTCGCATCTGCTGGAATCGGATGTAGTTCGGCAGAACAAAGAAGGGAATCTTGAAGCCGATAACGCTGGAATCGTTGTCGGCTTTTTTTATTCAATTAGATAACTTTTGTATTCATTCGTTCAGGGTTTATGTGAAATGGTTTATGTGAATCAATTACAACCTTTACTGCTAATAATCACCTGAGCATCAACGACTTTATAGGTCGACTCAAGTCCTTCGCAGATAATATCCAATTTTTCAAAAAGTGTTTCGTTCGTCAGTGACGTAGTAAGAAAACAGTTCGTCATTACTTCTTCATCAAACACGATGTCCACTCCGTAAGCCTTCTCAAGCGCCGCAAAAATTTGGGATATGGGCGCATTAGTAAAGGAAAATTGCTCCAATTCCCGACTTGACAATAGCAGCGTAGGCCTCTCTACCAACGTGCGGGAAAGATGTTCGTCTTCTTTGCCAAAAATCGCTTTTTGGTTGGAGGTCAGCACTAATCCTTTCGTTTCGGGGTCTTGATTTTTCGTGACCTGATGGGCAAAAACAGATACTCTTCCCGTTTTTACCATGACAGTTACTTGTTTATCTTTTTCATACGCTTTTACTTCAAAACTTGTACCCAACACCTTAATGGTCAAGCCATTTGCATACACCAAAAAGGGTTTTCCAGGGTTTTTCCTGACATCAAAAAAAGCCTCTCCCGAAAGATAAACTTCCCGGATTAGTCCCGCAAACGATTCATTATAACTCAAGCGGCTGTTTGGTTTAAGAATCGCTTTACTACCGTCAGGCATAGATACGGTAAGATTTGTTGAAGTTGTATTAACCAACTCTTTAAGCGTAGATTGGGTTTCCGAAACTAACCGCGAATACTCACTCTTTGGAGACGAACCCGCTTTTATATTCCACCAATAATAGCTAAAACCCATTGCTAAAAGTAGAGAAGCCGCCGCAATCCAAGCACGCCAATCCAATTGAACGCTACTAAATATACGTTTGTTTTGAGCGTTCAAATCTCCTTCAATGTCAGTCCAAATAATCGGAATTTCACCGTTTGGGGCGTTTTGTCTGGAAACCAAAGCCAATTGCTGCACCGCGTAGCGAGCCTTACGAACAGTCGCAGCCTGAGCAGGTTCATTTTCCATGAAAGCCTGCCAAAATGCTTCAGACTCTTCCGTTGGGTATTTGACCCACTGAATAAAGTCTTCGTCGATGATGAAATCCTCGAGTTGATAGTTTCTGTATGCTTTCATTCTAACTTTATCTCAAACTAACTTCTAAATCGGGAGTTGATGCTTTTGTACTCATTTTTCTTGAAATATTTTAATTTATTTTAAAAGCCCCCCAAAAAAGACAAGAGAAGCCATCCAAGAAGAATAAAATGCTGGCGAAGTTCGGTGATAGCTCGGTGCAAAAGATTCCTCACCGATTGATTGTTGATGTCCATCATTACAGTTATTTCATCAAAACTAAAGTCATGATAGTAACGGAGTTGAATGATTTCCTGCTGACGCTTGGGAAGTTGCTGAATCGCGTGTTTGAGACGAAGGTGTTGCTCGGTCAAATGCTCATCGGCAATCAAATCATCTTCAAAAGACAATTCTCCAATGATATTTTCAAACAAATCGGCGGAATCAATGGCCGTATGGTTATTTTTTTCACTATTGCGCACAATCCAGTTGCGGAGAGAACGGTACAGATAAAACCGAATCGAATCCGTGTCCATTAAATTTTCTCGACTGCGCCAAAGGTGCAGAAAAAGATCCTGAACACTGTCTTTAATGAGTTGACGATCTGAAGTGACCCGATACCCATAACTTAATAAATCCTGAATGTGCTGGTTGTAGATTTGAGCAAATGCCTCTCTACTACCCGATTTGAAGGCTTGCCACAGTTCCAGGTCGGTTTCGTAAGCCAAAATAGTTTCTGATTTGGTGATCATCTTTTGTTTTGGCGCTCGTCATGCAAGTGGCCTTAAACTGATTTTACCAATAAATTGGGCATCATGTACCTGTTAGATTTTGTTAATTAGTAATAATGGTGTGGCTATCAGTAATCTAACTATGTAAACTGCAAGAGTTCAACCAAATTTAAAAGGAAAGGTAAATGCCTTTATCCTGCACTTACCTGTTCCTTGTACCTATGCCGGTTGACTTGAAAGTTAGAGCACAGCACTCTCCAACAAACGAATCGTCCCCGTTTCGGCATTCATCTCCGCTTCAATGCCTACGGGAATGGTGAATTTTTGTTTGATGTGCCCAATCATCGCTCCCGCAAAGGCCGGTTTGTTGGCTGGGCGAACGTGGTCACTCCAAACATCCTCCAGCGTAAGTGAGCCATAACTGCCGTTGCCGGGGTCACATTCAGTGCATTTACCGAAAATAAAACCGTTGACTTCTTCTAAAATTCCGCACAATTTTACCTGCGTAATCATCCGGTCCATGCGGTAAGGCGCTTCGTCTACGTCTTCACAAAAGAATAAGGCCCCTTTCCAATCGGGAACGTAAGGTGAACCGAGCAAATGACTTAATACAGTTAAATTGCCCCCCAACAAACGTCCGCGAGCCGTTCCCGTAGTAATGGAATCAATTCGGTCGGCTATCTGCGTGAGATTATCTCCTATTACTTTGGGATTTTCGCACAAAACCGCTTGTCCCTCCATGAGTACTTTGCGAAGGTAATTGACCGTAAACTCATTCCAAGTCGCCGAGCCCACCGGACCGTGAAAAGTCACCAAGCCCGTTTGACTGTAAATGCCCAACAGCAACGCCGTCACGTCAGAATAGCCCAGAATCACTTTCGGATTTCGGCGAATGGTTTCGTAATCCAACAGGGGTAACAAACGGGCGCATCCCCATCCGCCATGCACGCACACAATGCCCTGAACGGAGGGGTCCGCAAATAGCTCGTTGAGGTCAGCGGCGCGGTCGGCATCCTTTCCTGCCAAATACCCGTAGCGTTCCCACATTCGTTTGCCGTATTTTACCTTGAAACCCAAGGCCAACATGGATTCTTCAACAATTTTTACCTCCTGCCTGTTGTAAGCGGGCGCAGCAGGACAGACCAAAGCCACCGTATCGCCTGCTTTGAGGCGAGGCGGTTTAAGGGTGGGTTTGTTTTTAGAGAAAACGGGTTCAGAAATACCGGCAGTAACGGCAAGGGTTTGGAGGAAATTTCGTCGTTGCATGAAGGATAAGGTTTATAATAATGAGTATTAAGTAACCAGTATTATGTATTGAGATTGCCAAACTACTGAAAAGCAATAAGTTGAACAAAATATTAAGTACCAGACAGACGAGACGCCCTATACTTAATACCCAATACCCGCTACTTACTTAGGCCAATATAAGCGTTGCTATCATAAAATTCAACTCATTTATGTTAGTTTTGCTTACTGTATACTTGTTTTCATTCGTATCGAACTATTCCTATGTCAAAACAAATCCTATTCTTTCTTCTTTCTGTGTGTTTTGTTTCGATGAAACTTCAGGCGCAGAAATTTCCCACGCTTCGATACGAAGATAAAACCTACGAGACTACGATTAAAACCGTAGCCGTGTATCCGTCGCCCAACCAATTGCAAGACCCGGCCCGGACCACCTATCCCCCCGTCATAAGTCTAAGTGCAGAAACCCCGCTTTTTGCGGAATTTGACGACCTTACGGCTCGCTTTCGCACCTTTCGCTACAAAATTTTCCATTGCAATGCCGATTGGACTCCCTCCACGCTGAGCGAAATAGAATTTACGTACGAATACAATGACTACCCCATTAACAATTATCAGGCGTCGTTCAATACGAAAGTTCCTTATTATCACTATACCCTCGAAATTCCCAGACTCAAACTGTCGGGTAATTACCTGTTGGTGGTTTACGAAGATTCTCGCCTGGCCAAGTTGGTATTTACGCGACGTTTTATGATTTATCAGCCACGGGTAAGCATTTTCCCGCAAGTACGCCTCTCGACGGGCATCACCGAGCAACGCGCTTACCAACAAATCGATTTTGACATTGACTACAAAGGCTACGAAATACTCTCGCCACAGGAAGATCTGAAAATAGTGATTCGCCAAAATTTTCGTTGGGACAGACTCATTACTAAATTACGCCCAACGAATGTGCGGATTTTTGACCAAAAATTAGAATACCGTCCTTTTGATTTATCCAACAATATGTTGGCCGGCAATGAATTTCGGTGGTTTGACACGCGCCTGTCGCGCGGGGTGGGAATGAGCGTAGACAATATTGAGCAACTTCCTGACCAGACCGTTGCCCGATTGCGTACCGACGCCTCCCGTGCCGGCGGAGGGGCGACTTTTCAGGCGCAGGATTTCAACGGTCAGTACATCGTTCTGAACCGCGATGCCGCCAACAGCACCAACGAAGCGGATTATATCAACGTGGTTTTTACGCTTCAAAGCCAACAGTATCCCAATGCGCAGGTGTACGTTGGCGGGGCCTTTAATCTGTGGCAAAAAGAAGATGCCAACCGCATGACGTACAATGCCGACCGCAACGCCTACGAAGCCAGCATTTACATCAAACAGGGCGTGGTGAACTACATTTATTACGCCGTACAGGACGACGGAAAAACCAACGAAACGGCCTTTGAGGGGAGTTTTTCTCAAACTTCCAACGACTACGAAATCTTTGTTTACCACCGTCCGCCCGCAGCCCGTGCCGACCAATTGGTAGGGTATCGGTTGGTGGAGTTTGGGAGAAGGTGAGTAGATTACCCCTTTTCAAAAAAATCATCCGTATTTACTTCCGTATGAATCTCTTCCAAATAATAGCCATTTTCGATCGCAGGATACGTAGTGAGTAAAGTACTTACCACCGCTTTTTTGGTTTTTGTGACATATTCAAATATTGCCCTTCTCTTCCTTAATGTAGCAGTGTACTCTTTGTTTAATAAAAATTCTTTTGACGAAAATTTTGCCTCGCACAAATGAATAATACCATCTTTCCTATCAATGACCAAATCTACCTGTGTACCTTCCAATTCCAAATCTCCGCTGTATCTCCAGGAAGACACCTGCGTATAAACCCCCGAAATACCTAACTTTTTATGGATTTGCTCTTGATGTAGCAGACAAATGTTTTCAAAAGCGTAGCCTGCCCAACTTGGGTAATTGGTGTAGGAAGCCAAACTTTCCCACGTATGACTGCGGTTTGTACTATTGCCTTTAATAAACTTCAAATAAAAGATAGTGTACAGGTCAATGATTCTGAAAATTTTATCTTTTGCTTTTTTGCCGAGGGGTATTATTTCTACTACAAAACCGCAATCAATCAAATTCTCAATGGCTCTGCTAAACGTCCCCCCGTCCGGAATACCTGTTTTCTCTACCAATTCTTTTCGGCTGATACCATAGGCAAAACGGACTAAAGTTTCTACTATTTTTATATGGTTTTCAGCATGAGTAAAGAGTGAATGGTAAAGAGGTCTGAATTCGTCAGTAAGTAATCCGCCCGTTTTAAAACAAATTTGATCAATGAGTTGACTAATGCTTTTGCCCTGTTCAAGTTCTTTCAAATAAAAGGGAATGCCGCCCATGACCATGTATAACTGCAACAACTGATAGCGGGTAAATTTCAGATGCCTTGCAGCACAAAACTTTTCGGTTTCGTGAAGTGTAAAAGGTTTTAAATAAACCCTTTTGGTGATTCTGTTATACAACCCACCCTTGGCATTGATTAGGTTTTTCTGAATCCACGAAGCCGCTGAGCCACAGACAATCAGCAACAAATTGTTCATTTTGGAACCGTGTTGATTCCAAAAATAATCCAAAGCCCCTACCAAACCGGACTTGGGAGTATCTAACCATGGTAATTCGTCAATAAAAACCACCCTCTTTTTGGCCTTATCTTTGATCGTGTACAGATAATCTGTTAAGTTGGCAAAGGCTTCCGACCAATTTCTCGGTTTGCTTTGAACTGCCATTGCCCCTGCATAACGTTTGTATTCATTATGGAAATTGTACAATTGAATAGTGGTTTCTTCTTGGTTGGCACCGGAAAATTCCATCACAAAATTTGACTGAAAATACTGCCGAACGGCAAACGTTTTCCCTACCCTGCGTCGCCCATACACCACGAGAAATTCGGCCTGATCTGAATGTAGCAGTTTATCAAAAACCGCCTTTTCTTTCTCTCTTCCAATAATTTGGTTTTGCGCACTGTTCATGTTCTATCTTTGGAAAAATCATTGTTTTTTTACTTCATTTTTCCAAAGATACGTTTATTTTTGGAAAAATTCATCTCGAATTCAGCAATTTTTCTAAAGATAAAACAGCTTTACCACAACGCATTTTTTACCCGAAAGAAGTCAACACCGGCAGGAGTTGAAATAGAAAAACATAATCAATTCAACAGCCCTGTTTATTTTTCAAATCCCACGACAAACGTCGTCCCCTGCTCAGGTTCGCTGCGTACTTCAAGGCTGCCCCCGTTGGCTTCGAGTAATTCTTTCACCAGCCCCAAACCCGTGCCACGCTCGTGGGAAGTGTCCATCCGTGAAGATTCTTTCTCCGGCTCAAACAGCTTGGCAAGTCTCTCTTTTGACATGCCAATGCCCGTGTCTTTGACTTCGATAAACACCCTCTCTCCCGTTTCTTCCTGAATCAAACTGATCTTCCCGCCCGAATGCGTGAATTTGATGGCATTGTGCAGCAGGTTGCGCACCATCACCCCTGAGTGATTTTTATCGATGGTGAGTTGAGTCTCTGATGAAACCTGACCTTCCATTTGAATGCCTTTGGCCTGCGCTGCCGGCACCAACAGCTGCATTTGTTCTTCGATCACGGAGGTAATCGCTATTTTCTCCTGTTGGGGACGCATCCCGCCCAGTTGCGACACGGCCCAATTCAACACATTTTCCAACATATCGTGTACATTACTGAGTTGGATATTAAGGCTTTGAACCGATTCGACAAACTCGACCTGACTCAATGCCCCCCAATTGATAAGCATAAAATAACACCCCAAACTCTTGACTGGGGCCCGCAAATCGTGCCAGAGAATGGCAAACAATTTATCTTTGGTCGTGTTCAGATTGGCAAGGTCGGCTTTTTGGCGTTCGATTCGGCAACGGTTGCGTTGCAGCACCACCACAAAGTCAATCAGCAATACCCCAATAATGGAAACCGCAATCAGTAACAGTTGTTGTTCTTTTTTTGTTCGGCCAACAGCGCTATTTCCGTTTCTTTATTCTCCAAATTCAACTTTGCTTCCAACTGCACCATTTGCAGTTTACTATCTTGGGTTTGGCGTTTGGCTTTGAGCCACTGACGAAGATCGGCCAACGTCATCCCCGACTCGTAGGCTTTTTTATAGTCCTGTTTTGCTACGTACAAGCTCGTTAAACTTTGGTAGAAATAATATAAATGAAGCGTATCTGCTTTTGCTTTTTGATACTCTTTTGTAACCCCTTCCAAGAGCAAACGCTCGGCTACGGTATAGTTTTTTAGCTCCGTTTCTACCTATAATGTACCCCAATTTTAGGACAGAGAAAGTAGGTTTTTATAAGTAAAAACTTGTTATCTATAATTTTAAAATAATACAAAAATGGGAAAGCGCATTAGACGCAATTATGACGAG
>NZ_JAIXST010000230.1 GCF_027484545.1 Runella sp.
CGAACCTGCTCCGATCAATAAGAAGAAACGGAAGAAGTAGTTTAAAACGAGACCTATAAGGTTTTTGAAACCTTATAGGTCTGCAACCCGTCGAACTGTTATGCTTCGGGAGATTCTATTTTTCAATCAATTGCTTTAATTCTTCCTTACTTGGCAGAATCGTTTGGTAGCGGCTGGCAAAAATCTGATTATTGCCTTCGGGCAAAGTAATTTCGACCAATGTATCTTTTTTGTCTTTACACAAAATAATGCCAATGGTTTTGTTTTCGTCATCGGTTTTTACGAAACGGTCATAATAATTGACGTACATCTGCATTTGCCCCAAATCTTGGTGTTTGAGTTTGCCTATTTTTAAATCTATAAGCACAAAACAGCGTAGCAAACGATTATAGAATACAAGGTCAACTCTGAAATGTTCTTCATCAAAGGTAAATCGCACTTGCCTGCCCACAAAGGTAAACCCCTTGCCGAGTTCGAGCAGGAAGGTTTCGAGTTCGGTAATGAGTTGGTTTTCGAGTTTCGATTCTGAATAAATGGCTTTTTCGGGCAAGCCCACAAACTCCAAAATGTAAGGGTCTTTGATAATATCAGAAGGCTTTTCTATTATTTGCCCTTTTTCGGCAAGCTGTTTCACCGCTTCTTTGTTACGGCTTAATATCAACCTTTCATAAAGCCCCGAATCAAATTGGCGGTCTAATTCTCGCAAACTCCAATTGTTGTTTGCTGCTTCTATCTCATAGAAATTTCGCTCGTTTTCATTCTCAATACGCATGAGTTTGAGGTAATGCGACCATCAAAGAGTAAATTTCCGCAAAGGTGTTGCGGAAATTGAATTTGAGTAAAGAATATACAGTTTCTTCATTCTTTCAAGATTATCAGAAGAAAATCCTTTGCCAAACTCTTTGCTAAGTTTTTTGGATAGTTCTTTCAAAACCTGCTTGCCATAAGTGGCTCGATGTTGCCCTTGCTGCTCGTCTTCAACAACCATACGCCCTATTTCAAAATAGGTATAGACCATCGTTGTATTGACAGCCGTAATGACTTGCCTACGAGCAAGTTCTATTAACTCAGCTATTTTTGCGTATAAATTTGGGTTTTCCATGTCATTTCTTCTAATATGCCAAAAGTTCATAGGCCCCCGTACTCAGCCCAAAAGTAGGGTCTATTACCAGTACTTCGGCGTGTGTAAGCTCATAGAGTTTATATACCCGTAGGTCAATCGAAGCGTCGAACCGTTCTGCCTCCAAAGCCTGCGTGTCAAATTTCGGTGTGTTTTTAAGGAAAGCTTCGCTTTGAGCGAAGCCTTCCTTAATCGCCAATATCTTTTCTACTCATCTTCTGTTTCTTCAATTTCAACTATTTCTTCTTCCAATTCTTCTACAATAATTTCCTCTTTTGCCTCAATTCCATACAAACGATTTACCATTTCATCAATTTCAATTTCTATGGGTTTTAGACGTTGATTCATTTCTCCACGTAATATTGCACCATCAAAATACTCCTTTTTAATTACCAAGCACTCCTCAAACTTTTGATTAAATGCCTGTAAAACACTTTCAGATGGAATTTTGATAGGGAGTTTACGAATGTCATTCATTTGAATCGCAACTGTACTATTAAAAAATTCACGTAAAACCTTAAAGGCTAAATATGAATTTATGGTCATTACAAAATATTTATCGCCCAAACCTAACTCATCATAAAGCGACATTGATTTAACATCATTTACCGACTGCCCTTTTAATCGGCACTTGATATATGATGAATTGGGATTTAATACATCACTCCAACAAAAACCATTTTTAAAGAAGAAATTATACCCTTGCCAGCGAGCTTTTGAGTCCGTGCTTAACGTTGAAACTGATTCCTTACTCCAATCAATCAAATAAGGTGTTTCCAAATACCAGCGATTTCCTTCTTTGTCGCCTTTGTCGTAAGGTACATAGGTTTGCGTGCCATTGATTCCATTGAGTTTTTGTTCATCAGAAATTTGGCTCACATCAAAAACTAATTCATTAGGAATAATGCGATAGAGATACCCTTTACTAAAAATCCTTAACCCATATTGCTCCTTAATGCCGTCGAATAACTGCCAAATATCTTGTTCTGTCAGGCTTTCTAATACATCTTTTACATCTTTTTCACTTTCACAATCAGCCAAAATTTCAAAATTATCAATGATTTGATTTTCACCTTGTATGGCTTCCCAAAGTTTTTGTACTCTGGTAGCACGGCAACGGTCGGCAAAACGAGAATCTGAGCGATAGCCAACAAAGTTGCCATTATTTCCAGTGGCAAGTCCTTGTCCGCCATCTGTAAGTAAGCCAATTAAGGCAAAATCATTCGCCTTTAAATTCTTGATATGTTTTTGTATCAAGGCTCTATTATTTTCGATTTGCCTTGATGTTTCTATTTTGCTCCACCAGTTATCAAAGATTGGTCTGGCAGGTTTTATTATTTTTTCAAGTATTTGGCAATTGTATTCGGTAGGTGAAAAAATGGCGTAATTGATGGCTTTTCGGTAGGTTTCAAAAGATAATTGAAATTTCAGTAGCGGAGAATTTACATCTTTATAAACATTGTCGCCGTCGCAGTTATGAGAAACTTCCCATTTGGGCGTATCATGCCCCAACGCACCAAATGTTTTATCTAAAATTCTTTCCCAACCTGCCAAGTTTTCTTTGGAGGTTTTGATTTGCTGCCATTCGCTTTCTGAAATATTAAAAGAAGCAGCGGAAGGTTTACGAATATCTATATAAACTAAGGCTGGTTTACCAACTGCACTTTCTTTTTTCAACGAAAAAATGGCAGTATCAACCAATGCGGCAAATGCTTTTGGGGTGTTGATAATTTCGGTTATGCTACATTCAGGCACTTTTTGCTCAAAATCCAATAAACCTTCGCTTGGTTTCTGAATTCCCAGAAACTCCATTCGCATATTCTTTTTGGTTTGGAGCGTAAGAAAAGTATCGGAGGTAATATAACTTAGCAGACCACCTTTTTTGAGTAATTCCAAGCCACGTATTGTAAAATGATTATAGAGGTCATCGCAATAGCCATATTCTTCTACCATTTTTTTGCTTTGCCCCATGCTACTAATCTGTTTGGTGTTTACATAAGGCGGATTGCCAATTACAACGTCGAAGCCAGCATTAGGATTTTCTTTGCTAAATATGCCAGGAAACACTACCCTTTCGATGAAATAATCTTTAATGGTATTTCTGAAAATTGCCAACTCGCCAAGCTCATTGGCTAAGGCAGCTTCTTTTTTTCTGTGTTTGGCAATTTCTCTTTCAGTTGCTTTATTTGCTACCAATTGATTAATAGTGGTGCGAACCAAGTTAAGTTCTTTTGTAATAGCTTCGGTTTTGCTATCTACTACTTTTTCTAAGAGTTTTATTATTTTTGATTTTATTTCTTCTTTTGTGCCAAATCGGTCGCTTTTTGCAATAAAGTATTGATTTTCGAGGTTTACGAGTTCTTTTAAGAGATTTTCGTTATCAACCAAGTCTATAAACTGATTCAGATTTTGGGTTTTGTAAAACCGATATAAGGAATTTTTCTTGTAAAACTTAAATTCCAGATTAGGCAATGGTTTGAGGTTATAGTTGGGTTTTGTGAAATCAACTCTCTGTTCAACAATCAACGAAAGCCAGCAACGAAGTTTGGTAATTTCAATGGCATATTCCAATAAATCTATGCCAAACAAGCAATTTCGGAGTAACCCTAATTTTTTAATGTAGCGAATTTGCCCATCGGCAAACATTTCGGCAATATGCTCTCTAAAATCACCATCTTTTGATTTCATCATTTCCGACACCCATATTTTTCCATCAGGGTCAACTGTTGTCAGTACTTGCATCATTTCTTCAAGCATACCCATCGGAAATGCTCCCGAACCGCAAGCTGGGTCGAGTACCGTAGTGTCGAGTAATTTATGAATAATTTGTTTGCCATTTTCGGGTTTTACTTCGGTATCCAAATGTTTGAGCAAGGTACTTTTACACATATAGGAAACCACAGGGCGAGGCGTATAAAAAGCACCTGCATTTTTTCGAGCAGCATCTTTTGTATCGTCGCTTTGTTCCGCCAGAAGGTTCTCAAATATTCGACCTAACATTTCGGGGTCAACGGCTATTTCTTCTTCAAGTGGTGTATTTTCAGCAATTGTAAATTTATAACGAGCCAAAATACCATTCAAACCTTTCTCTTTATTCAAAAACAAATGGTCAGGCACAACAAAAGCATTGTTTACTTTGTCTAATTCACACCAATCGTTTTGATGAATATCGAATAAGCCGCCATTGAGATACGGAGAAAAAAAAATATGCTTTTTGATTTCATCAATGTTATCAAACGAAGAAGCATATACATCAAATAAGTCTGTTTCACGCTCTTTGTGTTCTCTATTGAGGGCATTGAAAAACAAATTTTGCAAGATAAACTTGTAATAAGATGTACCTTCTTGCTTGGATTTTATAAGGTCATTTTCATCGCCATTGCCAAACTCTGGTAACAGTAAATCTTCTTTAACCACATCAAGTTCTTTCAAAAACCAAATAAAAATCAAACGAGCAATCAAACGAACCGTAAAGTCCTTATGTTTTTCTGACTTTGCAGATTCACTTGGTATTTTTATTTCATTGGTAGCTTTGTTGAACCATTCAATAATATCTTCGTAGAATTTTTTATTAAGAACCGAAATAGAGAAAACAGACTGCCAATAATAGTAAAGTTGAGTAAATTTTTTAATAGCATTGTTTCCTTCGGTTGGAATAACTAACTTTTTTAAAATTTCGCTATGTCCTCGGTGGGGCTGCTTGATAGAAATATCACGGAGCAAGGAAACCTTGCCAATTTTTTCACCTTCCCGATAATCGCTTTCATTTCGGCTAATTCTTTCAGCATTTGAAAATGAAATACAATCAGCATATCGAAAAACTACTGTAACAGGATTCCCTTTATCGTTGGTATTAAATATTTTGTTGCACAGCCGAGTAAGTTCGGCAAGCTGTGAGCGAGTCGGTAGTTTCAGGTTTTCTAATTTTAGAGTCATACCTACAATAAGTATGAAGTCATAATCTGCATTTTTGATGTCGTTTTCGTCAATGTTTCTTGTTTGGTCAAAAGCCTTATCATCCACCGTTCCTAACACAAAAATATCGTCAATGAGTGCGTGGGCAGGATTTTTGATGTTATACGCTTCCCCAAATACATCTTTAGGACTGGCGGGCAATTCGTCCAAATAGTTGATTGGAATATGTAAATCTTCAAAAAAACTTTTCATGGCTTTGATGAAAGGTAGGGTGGCAAAGTTTTTGAGGGTGGTCATTTTATGATGGTTTGTAACTATCCAAGTAATGATTGGCGAATTGAGAATGATATTTTATACCTAATTGTTGATTTTCTGGTTTTACTCAATTCTTGGGATTCCATCCCAAGAATTGAGTAAAATTAAACATCTACTTTTTTTATTTATTTACCACAAACCACGCAATCAAGTCAAAATTTTCTTTGGTAAATTTTGCACTGAGGTTTCCTTCGGTTTTTAGGGCATTTATAGCGGTTTTGCTTCCAGTTTTCAATTTATTAAGCATTCCGAGCGATGCGGCACCCATTTTTTGTTTTACTGTGCCATCTTCCGCAATTTCTTCTTCAATTGTTTGGCTTTTGAGCCATGCTTCAATGGCACTGGTCAATAGCTTAATAGCTTCGGGTTCGCCGTTATCAATGGGTTTTGGTACTTTTCGGTTTTCGTCCTTATGCTTGGCAAGAGCCTGTAAAACCTCCTTTTGATTCAACAAAACAGCTTTTCCTTCATAATTAATATAAATGAGTTCATGCCCTTTATATTGGTGTGACAACGCCTTTGGTGGTTTCGTCGGATAGCCCATCAAAGCAATGATGCCTTCTTGTCTACAAATATCGGGCTGTGGTGCAAAGCCTGTGTAAACACCTTTTGGCATTGATTCATAGTAATGTCGTTGTGCTTTTAGTTCTTCCGAAAGGTCTTGTCTGAATGTTTCAAGCGAAAAATCATCAAAGCCGAGTGTCTCCTCTCCATCAATTTCCTCCCATGACGACTGCATTTGCTCCATCATTCGGGCATTTTGCTTTTGTTCGAGGTTTTCATCTTCTGCCATTTCTCTGAAAGTATCCGAAAACTCAAGATGCACCTCAGAGCCAGCCAATTTCATGGTCGCCATGCGTTGTTCGATTCTGCCTTGCAGGTTCAGATAAGCATTGATATTGTCAGAAGGCCAAAAATTAATGCCGAAAATCTGGCTATTAGGCGAACCAAGTCTATCTACACGCCCCATACGTTGGATAACTCTTACAGGATTCCAATGAATATCATAGTTTATTACCATGTCACAATCTTGCAGGTTTTGTCCTTCGCTGAGTGTATCAGTGGCTATTAAAATATCAATAGGTTTTAGCAGTTTTTGATAGGTTTTCTTATCATGTTCTGCCATCCAGATTTGCCATTCGTCAAACTGTTTATTGATGGGCAAATCGGAGCTACTTGGCGAAAACGACCACTCTTTTTCTTTAAAAAGTTTGGTAAAGGGAGCGAAACGTTCGAGGATTGGTTCAAAGAGTTTGGTTTCAGCCGTTTCGTCCGAAACCTTAGAAGCATCACCTGATACGACTGCAATTTTGTCAAAACCTCTTGCTAATAGTTGTTCATAGAGATAGAAAGCAGTGTCTTTATAGACCGTAAAAATGATAACTTTATTGTTATTATTGTTTGCCCCTTTTTGTCGCTTGGCGTTGATTCGGTCAATCAAAGCGGTTAGTTTTTCATCTTCTGAATGATAATTATTGGGTTTCTTGACCTCAATAGTTAGTTTCTCTTCAAATTTTGTAAGATTGGTTTTTAATAAATCTAAAGCCTCAATATCTTTTTTGAGGTCTTTTTTGTAGGCTTTAAGGTTGCCCGCTTGGTCGATGACTGATAGTTTGATAGGTCGTTTTTTTCCAAGGCTGAAACCTTCTAATTTTTCTGAGAATTCTTCATCTATTTGCTCTAAATCGTCAGATATTACGGTGTCTTTTTTTGTTTTTTCATACTCATCAATTTTATTTAGAGCATTTTGGTGGTGTCCTTGTATTTTTTCGATGGTTGATTGAAACGAAAACCATGAAGATTCTAAGCGTTTTACCATCAAAATATACATCATTTTTACCAAAAAACGGTCTCGTTGTAGCTCATCATCTAATACTGATATGTCAGATTTTTCACCTTTTTTCTTAGCTTCTAATCTTTTCTTACGGTCTTCGGCACTTTCAGTATAATAAGAAGGCTGATAACCCGATAGCATGGGTGGAAAATGATTGAACAACTCATCAAAATTGTCAAAATTGCCAATTTTTCGAGGGGTAACAAAAATATTCTCAGGTTTGGTTTTAATCGGAAATTTCAACCCATCTTGCTGCCCTTGAATCATCTTTCGAGTTCGAGCAACAGTGAGATTATCAGTTAAGTGAAAAAAATTGGCATTGAGATTTTGGACAAAATCTGCAATTTTAGGTTTGGGGTCTTCTGTCCATTTGTTGAATTCTTTTTGTGCAATTCTAAACGTTGAATCAATACTTTTAATATCAAGTGTTTCTCTAAAACCATCATTTCTTCCAGCCACAATTAATTTGAATTGATTTCTAATATCCATCAAAGAATTATTAATAGGTGTAGCTGAGAGCATTAAGACTTTTACATCTTCGTTTTTGGCTAATATTTTTTCTACTAAAAACTTATATCGCTTAGATTTATCATTCCTCAAATTATGGCTTTCATCAATGACAAATAGCTTTGGCTTTTTATTTATAAATAAGCTATCAGCTCTATCTTTATATTTCTCCATCAAGCCTTCAGACATATCACTGTGAAACCGCATAAAATATTCAAACTCATCTTTTTCAAATTTAGAATTTTGATGCTTTTTATATTTTAGCCAGTTGTGTTGCAGCTTTTTAGGACAAACTAATATAACTTCTCGTCCCTGTAATTCATAAAACTTCATTACAGCCAATGCACTCCAAGTTTTTCCAAGACCAACGGCATCAGCTAAAATCGCTCCATTGTATTTTTGTAACATCTTGATTAAACTCAACACTCCTTTCTGCTGAAATTCAAATAAAGTATTATAGATACTTGAATTCTCTAAACGCCCGATTTGCCTACTAAACTCAGGATTGTCATTTTCTTTCAATAAATCCTGCGCAAAAAGCTCAAAAAGCACTTTATAGTATAATTCTTTTGGAGTATATTCAACGAATACCTTCTTAATCTCATCTATTAAGTATTGTTTAAATGGTTTTTGCTCAGTTTTACCATCTGGATGTTGAATTGTTTTATATGCGTGTGCTTGTGGTCGATTCCATAAGTTATTGAACCATTCGACAAGGACTTGATACTGTGGATCGGAGCCAAAACTGGCGATATTTAGCTCAATATTGTTGGCAATCTTCATCCCAACGCCAGCTTCTGTCAAATTTGAGCTGCCAGAAATGTAGTAATCTTTTTGAGGGTCTTTTGCAGTGTTTTTAAAGAGATAGACTTTTGCATGACAAAAGTTTGGTTCTAATGTTTTAGCATGAACATTATCTAATTCTAAAAATGCAACAGCTTCTTTTGCCAAATGGCTAAGCTTTATTGCCGCTTCAACACTAATATTTTCATTGAGAAGGTCTAAGGCACGGTCACGGTTTTCGTCAAAATTTACAATATCACCAAGTACGAAGCGGTATTCGTTAATTTTTTCTTGTGTAACTTTAGAAAGAAATGCCAATACTCCAATCGTAAAATAGCCAGTAACTATTGACAAGCTACCGTTATTGGTATAATTACTTATCCATTCATGGACTTTTAGATTATCATTTTCGTTGTCAAGAATCATTTTTATGATTTGTTTACCTACATTTCAAATGTCACTATGAAGCAAAAAATACTTCTTGTATCTAATTTACTAATTTTTAAGTTTGTTTACCTCAAATTCTTCACTCATCCACCAACAGCTTAAACCCCTCGCCGTGCAGGTTCATTATTTGTAGGGAAGAATCATCTTTAAGGTGCTTGCGCAACTTAGTAATGTACACATCCATACTCCTTGCGTTGAAGTACGAGTCATCACCCCAAATAAGTTTTAATGCTAAACTCCGATTGATGGGTTGATTTTTGTTCTCACAAAAAAGTTTGAGCAAAGCCGCTTCTTTACTGGTTAATTTTTGGGTCGTACCGTTTTGAGTAAGTAATTGATGGTCAAAGTCAAAAGAGTACTTTCCCAACTGAAACAAACTGTGTTGCGGCTCGGAAGTTTGGGCTGTTTTTTGATAACGTCGCAACACGGCCTGTATTCGCAATAACAATTCCTCCATGCTGAAGGGCTTTGTGATGTAATCGTCGGCCCCTACTTTAAAGCCCTGAATGGTATCTTCCTTCATGCTTTTGGCCGTCAAAAAAATAATCGGTATTTCTTTATCAGTCAGGCGAATTTCTTTGGCCAACGAAAAACCGTCTTTTTTAGGCATCATTACATCAAAAAGGCATAAGTCATACGAGCCTTCCAAAAAGCGTTTGAGTCCCGCATTGCCATCGGTAGCCAAATCGGTTTTGTAGCCTTTGTTGGTCAGGTATTCTTGCAACAATTGCCCTAAGTTGGGGTCGTCTTCGGTAAGGAGGATTTTTGTCATTTTACTTGCTAATCGTTATATTTTTTCCAAAACTTCCCCTTTTTCTTTTCAGAGAAAAAGGGAATTAAGCCCTCTCCATTTTGGAGAGGGTTGGGTGAGGTTGCAAGGGCAATTGAATCGTAAAAGTACTTCCTTCGTTTAATTTGCTTTCTACCTGAATGGTACCACCGTGGGCTTCCACCATTTTTTTAACGTAACTCAAGCCCAAACCGAAGCCTTTTACGTCGTGTACATTGCCCGTCGGAACGCGGTAAAAAGGGTCGAATATTTTGGTTTGTTGCTCTTTGGTCATGCCGCGCCCCCGATCACTTACGCTGATAAACAAATGAGAGTCATCACTTTGCGTACTTACAGTAATATGCGGCGCTTCCGGCGAGTATTTTGTAGCATTGTCAATCAGGTTGGTCAAAATATTGGTAAGGTGCAATTCATCTGCCTTTACGATTTCATTCGTCGCCTCAAAGTTCAAATCTATATCCCCTTCTCGTTGTTCCAACTGTACACTTAGATTGTTGAGTACTTTTTCGATGGTATCATGAATGTTGACATCCGTTGGTCTGAGTTTTATTTCTCCTCTGTCCAACAAGGCCATTTGCAATACTTTCTCTACATGCCCGCCTAAGCGCTGTGTTTCATCCTGAATAATACCCAAATAGCGACGAACTTTGGTAGCGTCTGCCTTCATTTCTATCTGCTCCCGAGCCATCCCCACTGCCAATGAAATGGTTGAAATGGGTGTTTTAAACTCGTGGGTCATGTTATTGATAAAATCATTTTTAATGTCCGACAACTTTTTCTGTTTTAGAATCGTCGCAACAGCCACATAGAAACAACCCAAAATCACCAACAGTAGCAACACCGAACTGATGAGGGTGAAACCCATATTTTCTAAAATAAAAGCCTGCCGCTCGGGAAAATAGACCAGCAACTGACTCGGAATATTGTTGAGTTCATTGGGAAATAAACTCGCTCGAAAAAGCTCCGAATCCGTGCTGTCAGGACGATAAGAGGCTGTTGAAAATAAGATACTTTTATGAATGTTATTTTGAATTGCAAATTCGTAGGCGATGCCGATACCGCGCTCCTGAAGCGATTTTTTCAAAAGTGAATCCAACATCAACCGATTGACTCGCTGTTCTACGGGACGTTTGCTAAAAAGCAAATCCTTGAAAACATCTTTCAATAAGTCAGTTTGCGAGGCAGAATTTGCTTTGGCAAATTTCTCCTGTGCCTGCGAATTTTGGGCAGCCATTTTTTGAGGCATTACCTCCACTGTTTTCCGGACTTTCTGAACCGACGACCGCACCGTCATCAACACTGAACTGGCAGAAGTACTGTCGGTGGGCCAAAGAGAGCGACCCATTTGGTCAAACCAGGCATCAAAAAGCCGTTCCTGTTCAGCATGAATGCGCAAAAAACGTTCAATATGCGGCAATTCATCACTTCGTTGACGTAAAAACTCATTGATGAGATTAGCCTGAAAATCCGTCATGGAACGATTGCGGGGCGTCAGCGCATCCGTTGGGTTGGAACCCGTCAATTTATCTCTGCGGCCGGAAGCAGCGGCATATTCTTCGGGCAAATTATAAGCAGGCGATTGGGTATTTTTGGCCAAACGATTCTTATTGAGGGCTTCGAGTTTGCGGTGCTGCTGCTCAATTTCTTCCCGTTGGCGAATGAGGTAAATTATTTCCTGCTTTTCGAGTTTACGTACCACATCCTGCATCGCGTCCGATACCTTCAGGTTAAACTGCTCGTTCCGTAACGCCAACGCACTCGTGACCCAATGCCACTGAAAGCCCACCAATCCCAGCGCTGCCATTCCCATCAGGGTGATCAATAACCGTATTTTTTGTCTCGTCATCATTTTTTTTCAATCTCATGCAACGTTCGTTAAAAGAAACACGACTTTTTCTTTGTCAGAATAAAAACATCTCATTGTCACAACCTCGCGTTGGCGAACATTCGCGGCGGCGAACCGTCAAAATAACGTAATTCAACCTACCCTTTAACACATTTTAAGAAACTTTAACATCAAAACTGTCAGAAAGTTAACAACTTGCCAAGCGTTTAAAATCAAAAAAGCATGAAAACAACATTTGCTCTTATTGCGTTGGTTGCCGGGCTGGGAGTAGCCACAACCGCCATGTCGCAGGACAATAAAGCTGAAAACAAGGATTCGAACAAAGACAAAGTGACTGTGCGAATTCGCATGAGCGAGGAAAAAGACGGCAAAACCGAAACATTTGAACGTACCTACACCTACAACAACCTCTCGGACAGCGAGCGAGAAGCCAAAATAAAAACCATTGTAGATTCTCTGCGCACTACCAACAAAGATGCGACCAATCGCCGACTGAGCGTAGTGATTGAAGAAGGAGAAAATCACTCCTCTGACCGGATGTTCCGCAATGACAACGACCGCATTGTTATTGTCCCCAAAGAAGGGAAAGAGCGTAAAATCTACAGATACGATCCCAAAGACGGTCGTACGGAACGTTGGGACAACGATAATCGCAACTTTAACCGCAATTTCAACTTTGATGAAGATGCCTTTGCTGACCGTATGAAACGTGTTGAAAAAAGTATTCAGCCCCAAATGAGAAAATTGGAACGGAATATGGAAGATTGGAGCCGTGATTTTGAACCCAGATTCAGAGAGTTTTGGAACAGCGATATCAATATTGGCGGAAGCGGCAAACCGGCCTCTATTCGCGGTTTGGAGGCATTTCCCAACAACCCCGACAAAGACGAACTCAACATCCGTTTTTATGCCCCTAACAAAGGCGACGTAACCATCACGGTCACTGATACAAAAGGCAAACAGGTAGGCAAAAAAGAAATCAAAGATTTTTCAGGCGACTACGTTGGTCAATTGGAATTGGGTAAAAATGCCAAAGGAACCTATTTTATCAGCGTGGTACAAAACGAAGACGGAACAGTAAAACGCATTGTAGTGGAGTAATTTACGTTGTTTTATTCCGACAAAAAGGGGTGACTTTCGATGGAATTCACCCCTTTTCTTTTAGTAAACTACCTCATTTTAGCAAAATCCTTTTTTTATTTGTGACTGAAATCAGTTGAGTAGTGTTATGAAATTGTAAATTTGCATTTCATTTTTTCTAACTCGTAGCACTACCTCTACAAAACGCCCTTTCAGTCAGATGCTTAACATTGTACTTTTTGGCCCTCCGGGAGCGGGCAAAGGCACCCAAGCTGCTAAACTCATCGAGAAATATCAACTGGTTCACATCTCTACCGGCGATTTGTTTCGGATGCACATCAAAGAACAAACCGAGCTGGGAAAACGAGTGAAAGACTTGCTCGACAACGGTATTTTGGTGCCCGATTCGGTCACGATTGATATGTTGGAAGAAGAAGTCCAAAAAAATCCGGATGCCAAAGGAATTATTTTTGACGGCTTTCCGCGTACTGTGCCGCAAGCCGAAGCATTAGATGCCTTTCTTTCTTCTAAGAACAGCGGTATTAAAACGGTATTGCAATTGGACGTAAACGAAGAGGAACTCAAACGCCGCATTGCAGAGCGTAGAAAAATAAGTGGTCGTGCAGACGACGACCAAGACAAATTAGTGAAAAGAATTGACGAATATTTCAACAAAACTGTCCACGTTTTACCTTATTACCAAGGACAGAATAAACTAACGGTGGTGAACGGAATTGGCCAAATCGAAGACATTTTTGGTCAACTTTGCTCCTCAATTGATACCGAATAATAAATTTTAACGGCACTTTAAGTTAGACTCTGCCGTTTCTTTAGCAAATTTGTAACTCGTGTGGCTAAATTTAGATTAGCTATACGAGTTTTTTTATTGATATTATGGCAAATTCCAATTTTATAGATTACGTAAAAATCAACTGTCGCTCGGGTGCGGGCGGCGCGGGCTCATCCCATTTTCGTCGTGAAAAGTTTGTAGACAAAGGCGGTCCCGATGGAGGTGACGGCGGACGGGGAGGTCACGTCATAATGAAAGCCAACTCTCAACACTGGACATTGCTCCACCTCAAGTACCGCAAACACATCAAGGCCGAAGCCGGTGTAAGTGGAAGCGGAGCGCGTTGCAACGGAAAGCAGGGAAATGACGTCATATTAGAAGTACCACTCGGAACTATCGCCAAACACGCCGAAACGGGCGAGATAATGGGCGAGGTAACGGAACATGGACAAGAGATAATTTTATTGAAAGGTGGACGCGGAGGACAGGGAAATACCCATTTCAAATCTGCCACCAATCAAACGCCGCTCTATGCGCAACCCGGTGAACCGGAACAGGAAGAATGGATTGTTTTGGAGCTTAAATTGTTGGCAGATGTTGGGTTGGTCGGTTTTCCGAATGCAGGTAAATCAACTCTGCTTTCGACCGTATCAGCAGCTCGTCCCGAAATTGCCGATTATCCATTTACCACACTCGTGCCTAATTTAGGCGTAGTGGCATATCGCAATTATAAATCGTTTGTGATGGCCGATATTCCCGGAATCATCGAAGGAGCCTCCCAGGGCAAAGGGCTGGGATTACGATTTTTGAGACACATTGAGCGAAATTCTATCCTGCTGTTTTTGGTACCCGCTACCAGCGAAAATGCAGGTAAAGAATACCGAACCCTGCTCAATGAGTTAGAATTGTATGACCCAACGCTGCTTGATAAAGAGCGTTTGCTGGCTATTTCCAAAGGAGACTTGATAGATGAAGAGGCAAAAGTTGAGTTATTGAAGACATTACCGGCTGATATACCGTATGTATTTACATCATCAGTAACACAGGAAGGTATCAGTGAAATGAAAGACCTGATTTGGAAGACATTAAACCCATGAGTGATGTAAGTAAATAGGGGGATTTTCAGCAGGGTCGGTTATGATTTGTGATACTTGAAGTTAACAAATGTATATTCCACCAAAACATGAACAAATGAAATTGAAAAACTACCTGTATGGCATGGGATTTCTCATGGCATGGCTTCTATTTCCTTTGGCTATTTACGGGCAAATCAGCATTACTTTCCCCACAAGCAGAATAGTTTTTCAGCGTGACCACCTCGGTAATGGGACCATCTCCATTACCGGGCACTATTCCCAAAACATTGAGCGCATTGAAGCCCGGGTCATTCCCATGAATCCTGGACAAGGCGAGCAAATTGATTGGCGAACCATTCAACAAAATCCACAGGGAGGGTTTTATTCCGGCAGTTTATCAGTGAGAGGAGGTTGGTACGAACTCCAGGTCAGAGGCATCGCCAATGGCAATCCAATCAGCGGTGCAGAACTTCAACGTGTAGGGGTAGGCGAAGTTTTTTTAGTAGCAGGCCAATCAAACGCTCAGGGGTTTTTCAATTACGGCGCTCCCAGCCCCGGCGACGATCGTGTCAACTGCGTCAATTATCGTAATGCCACTGACCAAAATGCAGCTTTTCCCAAGCCTACATTCGTAAAAATGAGTGATAACGGAGACGTTGGACCGCGGGGGCTTTCCCCTTGGTGTTGGGGGAAATTAGGCGACCTCTTAGCAAGCCGTCTTAACGTTCCTGTTCTGTTTTACAATGCAGCCTGGGAAGGTACCGCTTCCAAAAACTGGAGTGAGACCGTAGATGGCGGAACGACCAACAGTATTTATATCAATGCCAAATATGCGCCCGGGCAACCTTATGGGAATCTGAGATTGGCTCTCAACTACTATGCAAGTGTTACAGGGGTAAGGGCCGTTTTGTGGCACCAGGGAGAAGCCGATAACTTGCTCAATACCCCAACAAGTACCTATGTTTCCAATCTTCAAACCATCATTAATAAATCGCGCCAACATTTCGGCAAAACAGTTGGATGGGTTGTGGCCCGTGTTTCTTACTATAACAATAAAAAAAACCAAGACGTAATTAACGGTCAAAATCAAGCGGTATTAGGCAGTCAATCCGTTTTTTTTGGCCCCAACACCGATGATATTCAAATTCCCAGACTGGATGGAGCCCACTTTCAGAACGGTGGTCTTTCTGATGCAGCCAGTTCCTGGAATGCAGCACTGGACGATAATTTTTTCAATCAATGTTTTCCGCAAACGGGTACTTTTCCGAGTTTTTCAGTGAATTGTGCAAGCGGAAATCAACTGAATATCAACGTACAGGGCGCTTTCACTTCCGTTCAATGGAACAACGGTGTCAATGGCTCATCTGTCAACTTTGGTCCCGGTAGCTATCAGGCTACTGTTCGGGATGTGGCAGGAAATGTATACTATACCCCCACGATTACAGTCCCCAATAACATTCAAAGTACCCCAGTTACTATCACGATTGACGGAAAACTTCCACTTTGTCAAGGCAGCAGCATAGGGCTGATTTCCAGCAGTAGTGTGGATAATAATTGGAATACCGGTTCTACAGGCAAACGTATCGAAGTTTCAGCGGGGGGCACCTATACCGTGTCTACCAAAAATTTATACGGCTGTTCTACTTCGGCTACTGTTAATGTCACTACAGTCAGCTCACCTCCGCCGGCAAAACCAACCATTACTGCTTCAGGCTCGCTTTCATTTTGTCAAGGAGGCTCTGTTAATCTTACTTCATCTGCCGCTACGGAGTATCGGTGGTCTACTGGAGATCGCGGGCAGTTGGTAACGGCCCGTAACAGCGGGACTTACGAAGTGAGAGTATTGGATTCCCAAGGATGTATTTCTGAGCCTGCCAGTGTAAATGTTCAAGTAAATACACCTCCGGCGGCTCCCAGCATTTCAGCTTCAGGAACTACTTCTTTTTGTGAAGGAGGTCAAATAACGTTATCTTCAAACTATACAAGCGGGAACATTTGGAATACCAACGAGCAGACCAAAGACATTGTTGTGAGTCGTTCGGGCACTTACAATGTACGTTTTCGGGATACCAACGGCTGCGATGGCATTTCCAATTCCATTACAGTTACCGTCAATCCGCTTCCGGCTGCTCCAACCATTACTCGCGAAAGACCCATTGTATTTTGTGAAGGTGATAGTACCGTTCTAACTTCCAGCAGTTCCGCGCAGTACAATTGGAATAACGGAGCGCATGGTCGTCGTATTAATATTCTAACGGTGGGTACTTTCTCTTTGACCGTTACTGATGGCAACGGATGTACATCTCCTGTTTCCGAGGCCATCACTGTAAAAGTAAATCCTCTGCCAGCAGCTCCTACGATTACGGCTGACCGTACTCCGAACATCTGCAAAAACGAGGTCATTACGCTGAGTTCTTCTTTACAAACAGGATATATTTGGAGCAATGGACAAAATACACAAAACATAATAGTTAACCTTCCGGGAAGGTATTCGGCCCGTACTACTGATGCCAATCAATGTCAGTCCCTGTCTTCCAACGTTATATCTATTACTGTCAACGCCTTACCTTCCAAACCCATTATTACAGCCCAAGGCTCTACCACTTTTTGTCAGGGGGGCAATGTAAAACTGTCAACGGACTATAGTTCGGGCTTGTCATGGAGTAATTTCCAAACAACACAGACTGTCACTGCTACCACAAATGGCGAATACCGCGTTCGATACCGCGACAATAACGGTTGTGAATCTGTTTCGGATCCTGTTTCGGTTACGGTCAATCCCCTTCCGGCCGCTCCTTCTATTATCAATGAGCGCCCTACCACCTTTTGTTTGTACGATAATACGGTATTAACCATCACTTCTGCTGGAAGTATTTTTGACTGGAGTACCGGCGAACGCGGCCGAAGTATCAGAACCTATACCGCCGGTGATATTACAGCAACTGTGACGGAGCCTTCAACGGGTTGTACTTCTCCTCCCTCCCCTTCTATCCGTGTCACGGTCAACCCCCTTCCAAATAAACCTTCCATCACTGCAGGAAGCCCCACCACCATTTGTGCCGACAAAACCGTGGCGCTGACTGCACCGCAATCAAGTGCGTATCAGTGGTCAAATCAAGCCAATACCCGAAGTATTTCGGTCAATATTGCCGGAAATTATACCTTAGTAGTTCGCAATCAGTTTGGTTGTGCCTCTCCAGAGTCTGATCCAGTCTCTATCAAAGTAAATCAACTTCCTCCCGTTCCGTCCGTCATTGCCGAAGGCCGGACTACGTTTTGCGAAGGAGATCAGGTGGGACTGCGAGTAGAAACATTTTACGATGTGGTCTGGAATACGGGCGAAACTACAAAACGGATTGTAGCAAAACAATCTGGAAACTATGCAGCTCGCGTTAGTGACCAAATCGGTTGCCAATCGCCATTTACAGGTGCTGTTCGGGTAGAAGCAAAAACCTTACCCCCTACCCCAATTATCCAAAAAGTAAGTCTTTATACGCTCCAAGTCAGTAATGCTGCTGCTTCAGCCGTCTATTCATGGCAAGTAAATGGCGGGAATTTTAATGGAACTTCGTCTCTCATAAAAGCAAATCAAACGGGTGCCTATACAGTAACCGCCTCGATACAACACAGTCCTACATTGACCTGTACCTCCAAAACATCAGCCCCTTATAACTTTATATTGGATGCGGATACAGGTCTTGGCGTTTATCCTAACCCCAGTCCTGACGGTAAAGTGACAGTAGAAGCCCTTGAGAATCTGACCGATGTGACCATCATTTTGTTTGACATGACCGGAAAACCGATAAAGACAATTTCAGTTCCTACATTAAACGGGCAAAAACAATTGGATTTTAGTGATTTACCCATTGGAACCTATCATTTGCAGGTCATGAACAAAGACTTTAACCAAAGTAAAAAAATTGTAATCAGTCAACCATGAGATTATTTGCCCTAATCGGTTACCCCCTCACCCATTCATTTTCTAAGAAATATTTTACTGAAAAATTTGAAAAAGAAGGAATAAGCAACGCTCGTTATGAATTACTTGAATTGCCTGACTATCAAGATTTCCCTCAACTAATTGCTTCATATCCTGATTTAGTGGGATTGAATGTTACCATTCCCCATAAGCAAAATATCATCTCGTACCTGAATGAATTGGACGCTGCCTCTTCGGCACGCATTGGAGCTGTCAATACCATCAAAGTACTTCCTGACGGACGTTTAAAAGGGTACAATACAGACTATTACGGCTTTAGATTATCTTTGGAACAATGGTTGCAAAAATTAAACGTAACTCCAACTTCTCTGAAAGCCTTGGTTTTGGGTAATGGCGGGGCAGCAAAGGCCGTTTTTGCCGCGTTGGAAGACATTCAAATCCCCTATCAAATTGTCTCTCGTCAAAATACCCTTTCCACCATCAGCTACGAAGACCTCACTGCCGACGTAATCTCAACCCATTCACTCATCATTAATACCTCTCCGGTAGGTACATACCCCAAAGTGGAGGAATGTCCTGCTATTCCGTACGAGTGGCTTAATGACCAGCATTTGTTATACGACTTAGTTTATAATCCTGCCGAAACGCTTTTTCTAAAAAAAGGAAAGCAGCAAAACGCGCAAACCCATAACGGCCTTCCGATGCTGCAATTACAGGCCGAGAAAGCGTGGGAAATTTGGAATACAAATTAAACGCCTCCGACAATTTTCAAACTGATTTCTGAATGTATTTCTTCAAAAGCAAACGGCTTGGGTTTCGACAATGGCTTGACAGCGATATAGGACCGTTTGTTGAACTTAATCAAGACCCTCGGGTTATGGAATTTTTTCCAAAAACCCAATCGCGCGAAGAAACGCTGGCGATGGTAGAACGGGTCAAAAGTTAGATTGACAAATGGGGATATGGGTGGTTTGCGGTAGATGAGCTTTCGACCGGTCTTTTTATTGGGTTCATTGGTATCAGTCATCCGCGTTTCGAAAGTTTTTTTACCCCCTGTTTAGAAATTGGCTGGAGACTTCATGCTGATTTTTGGGGAAAAGGCTACGGTACCGAAGGCGCCGAAGCATGCCTGAAGTATGCATTTGAAAAATTGGAGGAGTCAACAGTCTATTCTTTCACGGCCAAGTCCAACATGCGTTCTGAACGCGTGATGATTAAATTGGGGATGAAAAAAGAGGGAGAATTCGACCATCCACTGCTCCCTAAACACCCTTTGAGTAAGCACGTCTTGTATGTAATTCACAAAAACTAAAAATAGAATGCTCCGTCGCCGTGATTTTTTGAAACTTTCCCTTGGTTTGGCTGCTGTTGGCTGTCAGAGACCTACTGCCAAGAAGACTAAATCTCTTCGTTTTGCCGTGGCTTCCGACGGGCACTACGGTCAACCCAAAACTAATTTTAAAACGTACCATGAAAATATCATCAAAAACTTAAAAAAAGAACATGCCGAAAGGCGGTTGGATTTTGTGGTTTTTAACGGAGACTTATTTCATGATGATGTCCAATTTTTGCCCGAAGTCAAACAGGTTTTTGAGAGTCTTGGCCTCCCCTATTATGTTACGCGGGGAAACCACGACCACGTCACTCCCGAACAGTGGCAACAAACGTGGGGCTATGGTCTTAATCATGCCGTAGAAATTGGCAAAAATGCCATCATTTTGGGCGACACTTCCAACGAAAAAGGCGAATACCTGTGTCCTGATATTCCGTGGATAGACCGTCAATTGGCGCGATTTACCAAAAAAGAAAATGTGTTTTTGTTTTTACATATTCCTTCTCAAATGTGGTCAGAACACGGTACAGTTTGTCCCGAACTTGAGAAAACACTGGCCAAATACCCCAATCTCAAAGCCATGTTCCACGGCCACGACCACGCCATTGACATGGGCAAAACCACTTCCAAGCCGGCCTTTTTTGACGGTCATTTTGGGGGGAATTGGGGCGTAGATTATCGGGGTTATCGTGTTGTTGAAACACACCCCACGGGACAATGCTATACGTATCAATTTAACCCTGATACGCAGATAAAGGTAAATGAACAGATTTTTTAGGTAACTTGTGGAAACAAAGCACCAGAGTGGGTTGTTTTAAAGATGTTGTACCTTTACGGCAATCTGACCATCCATTTTGAGCGTTTTTTTCATCAAATCCTGCTTTATCAGCATGAAGACATTCCACATCCCAGAGTTTTACCGTAGCCAAATCATTAGCCCCATCAAAGAATTACGCCGCAAAAATGACAAGTTGAAGCGTGATTTCTCACCTACTGTCTTGCACTTTGGTTCGGTGAAGTTCCTGATTGCCCGCCATTTTGGATTTTGTTACGGAGTCGAAAATGCCATCGAAATTGCTTACAAAGCCATTGCGGACAATCCCGGCAAACGCATTTTTTTATTGAGCGAAATGATTCACAACCCGGATGTAAATCGGGATTTGTTGTCACGCGGGGTACGTTTTTTGATGGAAACCACGGGAAGGCAAATTATTCCCTGGGAAGAACTCAAACCGGAAGATATTGTGATTGTACCCGCCTTTGGTACGACCGTAGAAATTCAAAATCGGCTTCAATTGATGGGAATTGATGCCTATAAGTACGACACTACCTGTCCCTTCGTCGAGAAAGTCTGGAATCGCGCCACTCAAATCGGGCAAAAGAAATATACGATTGTAGTACACGGCAAGCCTCTGCACGAAGAAACCCGGGCTACTTTTTCGCACAGCAAAGAAAATGCACCAACGATTGTGGTTAAAAACTTGAAACAAGCAGAACGTTTGGCGCACTACATCACGGGCGAAGGAACAAAAGAAGATTTTTTTGAGGAGTTCCGAGGTCAGTATTCAGTAGGTTTTGACCCGGACCAAGACTTGCAACGCATTGGTGTGGTGAACCAAACAACGATGCTGGCTTCTGATACTCAGGGCATTGCGGATTACCTTAAAAACGTGATGATCAGTCACTATCGACTTACGCCCAATGAGGTAGAAGACCGTTTTGCCAATACCCGTGATACTCTTTGCTACGCCACTAACGACAATCAGGATGCAACTTACGGTTTATTGACGCAGGAAGCTGACTTTGCCATAGTGGCAGGTGGCTACAACAGCTCCAATACATCGCATATTGTAGAATTGTGTGAACAAAAACTACCCACTTATTTCATAGAATCTGCCAACAAAATTTTAAACCGTCAACTCATTACTCACTACAATCTTCACAAAAAGAAGGAGGAAATAACAGAGAATTTTATTCCTGCAAAAGAGCAGGTAACCATCATGTTGACCTGCGGTGCGTCTTGCCCTGATGCGATTATTGAGGGTGTTTTGATGCGAATTCTGTCTTTTTTCCCCGATGCCAAGCCGATTGAAGAAATAATGGAAGCATTTGCTATCTAAAAATTTCACTGAGCGGCAAAGAAATTTTTGTAACTGAATCTTCCAAATTACCTTCTGAATACGAAATCACCTGACGATCAGGGGTAAAGACGTGAATCGTTTGAATAGAAGGTACAACAATCCATGCAGATTGAACCCCTGCCGGAAAATAAATTTTTCGGATTTTGGTAGTTAATTCATCAAAAGCCTGTGTTGGAGAGAGGATTTCAATGGCACAAATAGGAGGTTGCGTAAAACGAATAATGTCCTCTTCCCAGTTGTAGTTTAAATTAGGAAAAATAGAAATATCAGGTTTGGCACGCCCGGTGAGAAGCTCTAATTCCAGTTCGGGCATAATGTCAAACTCATCGTCATAACTCGCCAACAAATAACTTAAACGAAAAGTAAGACGTGAGTGATTTAATGACATAGTTTCTTCCAATTCGTTTTCAACTTCGACGATTTCAACAGCCTTTAAGTCCATAGTAGCTCATTTTTTACCGAATATAGTAAATTTTCAGGTAATTGTTACACCGCGTACTCTTCTTCTTTCGCCAGAAAATCCTGATACGTAAGTTTAATACCTTCTTCCAGGCTATAGCGATGTTTCCAACCCATATTGTGCAAGCGCGATACATCCATGAGTTTGCGCGGCGTACCATCGGGTTTGTCGGTGTTCCAGCGTAATTCACCTTCGTAACCAACCGTTGCCTGAATAAGCTCGGCTAAGTTTTTAATCGAAATGTCTTCGCCAACACCGATGTTCACAAATTGCTCTTCGTCGTAGGTTTTCATGAGATACACACAAGCGTCGGCCAAATCGTCAGCGTGTAGAAATTCGCGTAACGGCGAGCCCGTTCCCCACAATTCTACAAAGGGTCTACCTTCTGTTTTGGCTTCGTGAAACTTTCGAATCATGGCCGGCAACACGTGCGAACCTGCCAAATCATAGTTGTCGTTGGGGCCGTAAAGATTGGTAGGCATGACCGAAATAAAATTACAGCCATATTGCTTACGGTACGACTCACACATCTTAATGCCCGTAATTTTGGCAATCGCGTAAGGTTCGTTGGTATATTCAAGTGTCCCCGTTAATAAATACTCTTCTTTGAGGGGTTGAGGAGCCATTTTAGGATAAATGCAGGAAGAACCCAAAAACATCAGTTTTTTCACTCCCATCACATAAGCGTTGTGAATCACATTGTTTTGAATCTGTAGGTTTTCGTACAGAAAATCAGCCCGATACACATTGTTGGCCATGATACCGCCTACTTTAGCCGCTGCTAAAAACACGTACTCAGGCTTCTCAGCGGCAAAAAAATCGGTAACCGCCTGTTGGTTACGCAAGTCCAACTCGCGCGAAGTTCGAACAACAATATTTTGGTAGCCTTCTGATTGTAAACGACGTACAAGTGCCGAACCCACCATCCCACGGTGACCGGCTACATAAATTTTGGTGTGTTTTTCCATAACACAAAATTAACTAAACCTGTGAGGTTTCAAATATACAAACCTATAAGGTTTCAAAAACCTTATAGGTTTGTATATAGGTTTACTCCTCAAACCACACCCTAAAACTCGCTGCTTTGTCTTTGCTGATGACAATTTCTTCTTTGGCAGGCACGGTGAGCGAGAGTTCTATTTTTCCCAAATAATGAGTTCGGTAGCTTTCAATGACCGATTTACGTACAATGTATTGCCGATTGGCCCGAAAAAAGTCAATTGGGTCAAGCAGTTCTTCCACTTCATCAAGCGATTGATAATCCGTAATAAGACGTTGATTATCGGACGTAATGAGCCAAATCACTTCTTCCCGCACAAAATACGCAATGCGTGTATCAGCCACCGCCACTACCGAACGTTGGTAATGAGCAGTAAAACGGTGTTTGTATTTTTTAACCGAACGGTTTCCCAGATCAGTCAACAAATCGCGCAGTTGCTGCGGAAACAATTCTTGCTGTGGTGTGTTTTTCAAACGATGAAATTTCTCAAAAGCCCGCTCAAGCTCCTGCTTATCAATCGGTTTTAGCAAATAGTCAATACTGTTCAATTTGAAAGCCCGTATGGCATATTCATCATACGCCGTAGTAAAAATAATGGGGCAAGAGAGATGAAGTTCCTGAAAAATATCAAAACTGACACCGTCGGCAAGCTGAATATCCGACAAAATCAGATCCGGCTCGGAATGCTGCTTTAACCAGTTCATTGAGGCTTCTACACTGACCAAAGGCCCTTGAAGAGTCGCGTTGGGCAGAAGCTGGCGAACGAGTTTTTCTAAGTTTTTGGCTACAAGTGCCTCATCTTCAAGAATTAATATTTGCATACTTTAGTTTTAAAATGAAGTAAGACATGGGAGGTAAGATACAAGAAATACGAGATAAGATGTAAGAAATAGGAACGGGGTCGCCCGTGCGGTAAGAAATACGAACGGAGTCATTGATAAGATAAGAATCCCAGGCTTCATACCTATTTCGTATTTCCTAACTCTTACTTCCTACCGCGCGGGCGGCCCCGTTCTTACCTCCTGCCTCTACTTAGGCAATCAAAGGTACATACGCCACAAACTTTCCATTGTGTTCGATGGCTTCAAAAGGACTGTCAGTGAGAAAACTATACAAATTTTTGAGATTTTGTAACCCTTGCCGGTTAGACGTTTCCACTTGTTTTTTGAGCTGAAGGTTATTCTCGACTTTCAAATAGTTTTCGTCCGAACAAATCCGAATCTTTAGAGGTCGGTCAGCGCTGACGATGTTGTGTTTAAGGGCATTTTCAATTAAAATTTGGAGAGTAACCGGCGTTATCTTTTTATCAAGACTTACTTCCGAAATCTGAAAATCGATTTCCAAGGTATTTTCAAACCTTGTTTTTAACAAAAAAACGTAATTTTTGATAAATTCCAATTCGGTATAAAGCGATACCAAACCTTTGTCTTTGTGTTGTAAAACATACCGAAATACCTTGGAAAGTTGCTGTAAAAACTGCTGTGCCAAATCGGGGTTATCCTGAATCAGGCTATCCAATGAAGTGAGGCTGTTGAACAGAAAATGCGGGTTCAACTGATTTTTTAAATTATCGAACTGAACTTGAGATTTCTCTTTTTCAAGGTTAGCGGCACGAGTCGCGTTTTCGTGCCATTTTTGAAACAGATATTCCGATAAATGAAGCACATTCAACAACACAACCACCAGGAACTGAGCCGTATAACCCGCAATGCGAGCCAAATCGGTGTATTGTTTCTGAATAATGGTTTCAATGGGAAATAACCCTACTACACAGGGAACAATCAACCAAGTCACGAACATTAAAAACCCGAATGTTAATAAAACCAGAGGCACCATTCTTAGCATGATACCGCGTTCGTACGGAAAAACGCCATTGAGATAGGTGTGCAGTCTGCTGAAAAACAACCACGAAATAATCATAACACTCCCGGAAATAACCAGAAGAACAAGATTGACTTGCCATGTTATTCCAAAGACATACCACCTCATTACAAAAGATAACGCAAGTAAAAAAGCAATAACACCCGCAACAATTCGGGTTTTGGGAGAAAAGCGTTCGAGCATTCGTGTATTTTTTAGCAAAGAAAGAAAGGAAGGCCAGAACGACCAATTTTTAATCTCCGAAGTTGCCAAAAACGAACAGGAAACGGAAATAAAACCGATTGACTGCTATCTTTGCGTTTAATGTCGGAGAAAGAAAAACGGAGAAAAAGGAACAAGAAGAAAAAGCAAATCGAAAATTGGCAATCATAAATCGACACTGAAAAAATGGCTTTAATAAAATCAGTTCGGGGCAAGTCTCCACAATATGGCCCCAATTGTTGGTTTGCCGACAATGCCACCGTCGTTGGTGAAGTCATCATGGGCGATCATTGTACGGTTTGGTTCAATGCCGTGGTACGAGGCGATGTCAACTCCATTCAAATGGGCGATTATGTCAACATACAGGATGGGGCCATCATTCATTGTACGTATCAAAAGTCCAAAACAATCATCGGAAATCATGTTTCGATAGCGCACAACGCCATTGTCCACGGCTGTACCATTGAAGATAAAGTGTTGATAGGAATGGGGGCGATCGTGATGGACGGAGTTCACATTGGTACGGGTTCCATCATTGCCGCCGGGGCCGTTATTACTCAGGGTAAGGTAATTGCACCGGGTACGATTTGGGCCGGCAACCCCGCCAAATACCTCAAAGACGTCACGCCCGAGTTAGGGGAAGTTTTTATGAGAACCGCTACTAATTATGTGATGTACGCAGAGTGGTTTAAAGAGGAAGATAGTATCTGATTCATCAATCAGGCGGTAGCATTATTACAAATCACCACTTACTTTGAGGGTGGGAATAAACCGAAAGTCTTTCAAATTATAGGTTTTCAGTTCAAGGTCATACACAAGGGCTGTTGCAGCTATCAATGTATCTGCAACACTCATGTGATGGGATAAAGCATATTTTTTACTTAGAAATAAGGCTGTTTGCCCAATACTTTCGTTTAGTTCGAGCCTTACAAAATCATTCAATTCCTTCTTAATCTTCAGGTATTCAACTCTATTAAGTACCCCATTGTACAGTTCCATTTCTACAATACTTGAAAGGGCAAGATTCTCTTTGCCAAAGGCTTCAATAAAATCAGTTGCTTTAGAATCCCCTCGTAAATAATTGATGATAATATTGGTATCAATAAGAAGCATACTCAATGACGGGGTTTACGGCGCATATTATGCACATACTTAGCCGCATCGGTGATATGTGCAAAGGGTTTTATATCGGGATTTTGGACCAATTCTTTCTCTTCTTCTTCGGTTAGTTCATGGTGAATAATTTTGGCGTGTTGTCGAACATCCAAGCGGGGAATCTCGAAACCAAGTTCATCGGCTTCGGCCACATTTTCGGCTACTAACTCTTTTATAAATTCTTGCACCGATTTGCCGATAGCCTTGGCTTTTTTTGCAACGCGCTGCTCCAATTGGGTATCTTCAATCTGTATCGTAAGCATCGTTTTATGGTTACTTTTCTTACAAAATTACGTAAAAACAGGTCACATCCAAGCTACAACCGGCTTTATGTTCCTACCTAAATATATTTTCCAACCCCGCCTAACTCCCTCAAAATTGACCGATTGGACTATAGATTTGTACTAATTTCCGCTTAATTGACATTGGTGGTTTTAAAGGTAACGTTCAGTTATCCTTCCCCTTGTTTTTACCAAAAATACAGTATTTCTCAAAAGTTATTGTACTTTCCCCTTTTGAAAACACTATTGTGAATTGCTATGAATGAATCTCAACTAACACTGCAGCCACCGAAAGCAACTAAAAAACCGCACCGGCTTGAATTACACGACGACCTCCGCATCGACGATTATTATTGGTTGCGCGACCGCGAAAATCAAGAAGTGATTGATTATTTGAATGCCGAAAACGCCTATACCGAAGCCCTTTTAGCGCCCGTCAAAGAACTTCGCGAAAAGTTGTTTGACGAAATGAAAGCCCGCATTAAAGAAACGGATGAGTCGGTGCCTTACAAAGACGGAAACTATTGGTATTACTATCGCTACGAACAAGGCGGCGAATACCCGATTTACTGTCGGAAACACGGGTCGCTTGAGGCCGAAGAAGAAGTAATGTTGAACCTAAACCTTCTGGGTGAAGGCCATACTTACTACAACGCTACGTTCCCGGACATTTCGGACAACGAAAAAATTGCGGCTTTCGGCGAAGACACCGTGAGTCGGCGGCTGTACACCTTGCGATTCAAAAACCTGAAAACGGGCGAGTTTTATCCCGACGCCATTCCGGATACTGAAGGAGGAAATTACGCTTGGTCGACTGATAATCAAACGATTTTTTACATTCGCAAACATACGGAGACCCTGCTTGGTTATCAAGTTTGGCGGCATCGGCTTGGTACCGAAACCACGGAAGATGCATTGGTGTACGAAGAAGCCGACGACCAATTTTATCTGGGATTGGAGCGAATGAAATCCAAGAAATACATCGCGATTCTTTCTGACCAAAACGGCCTGTCGACTGAATACCGATTGTTGGAAGCCAATCAGCCAACGGGCGCGTTTGTGTCATTTTTGCCGCGCCAACGAGGACACGAGTATTATGTGGAACATTTTGAAGACCGATTCTACGTCCGCACCAATCGCGACGATGCAACCAACTTCAAATTGATGCAGGTATCTGAATTTCAACATGCCGATACGAGTCAATGGCAGGACGTAATCGGTCATCGGCCTTTTGTGTATTTGGAAGGATTGGAAGTTTTCAGGCGCTACTTAGTTTTACAGGAACGCACCGAAGGATTGCTGCAAATTCGCATTATTGAACAGGCTACTCAACACGAGCATTACCTAAACTTTGGAGAACCTGCCTACACGGCTTACGTAGGTACCAATCCTGATTTTGATACCAACACACTACGCTACGGCTACACTTCGCTTACTACGCCGAGCAGTACATTTGATTATCAAATGGATTCGCGCGAGCGTATTTTGCTCAAACAACAGGAAGTTTTGGGCGATTTTAACAAAGACGATTACCAAACCGAACGGCTTTTTGCCACGGCGAGAGACGGAGTCCGCATTCCCATTTCAATCGTCTATAAAAAAGACTTCCAAAAAGATGGAAAAGGACCTTTGTTGCAGTATTCGTACGGTTCCTACGGCTATTCGATGGACCCAAGTTTCAGTTCGGGACGTTTGAGTTTGTTGAATCGCGGATTTGCGTTTGCCATTTGTCACATTCGCGGTGGCCATGAAATGGGACGGCAGTGGTACGAAAACGGCAAAATGCTGAAAAAGAAAAATACGTTTACCGATTTCGTAGATTGTTCGCAGTATTTGATTCAGCAAAAATGGACTTCGGCCAACGGGCTTTTTGCCATGGGAGGAAGCGCGGGGGGATTGTTGATGGGCGCGGTGGCGAACATGGCTCCGCAGTTGTACAAAGGTATTGTAGCGCAGGTACCGTTTGTGGATGTAGTAACGACGATGTTGGACGAATCCATTCCCCTTACGACGGGGGAATACGAAGAATGGGGAAATCCCAACGAGAAAATGTATTACACCTACATGAAATCTTACAGCCCGTATGACAATATCGTAGCGCAGGAATATCCTAACATGCTTATTACAACGGGATTACACGACTCTCAGGTGCAGTATTGGGAACCGACCAAATGGATTGCCAAACTCCGCGAACTCAAAACGGATGACAATCAACTCCTGCTTCATTGTGATATGGAAGCAGGTCACGGTGGTGCATCCGGTCGTTTCAAACGCCTGAAAGATGTGGCGTTGCAATATGCGTTTATGCTGAATTTGTTGGGGATACGGGAGTAAAATCCCCTACAAATCCCTACAAATGTTAGGCTTCTCTGAAGCATTTATCAGCTTCGGAGAAGCCTAACATTTGTAGAAAATTCTATGAGTTATTTCCCCTTCCCCCAAATCGACAACGCTACCCTCAACTTATAATACTCATAGTTTCCTTCCAGATGCTCAAAAAGAGGTTTTAAGGCCCCACCCGGTGTTATCTGAAGTTGTTCAGCCGCTTCGGTGATGGTTCGGTATTCACTTTTGGTGAGGTATTGCCACACATCTATGTCATTACCATCTTCGTACAGTTTTGCCAAATGCGAATAAATCGTCAGTTCGTTGAGGTTGCGACGCTGCGCGATTTGGCTTGGCGAAAGCCCCTGTTTGTATAAATCAAGGGTTTCGATATAAGTCATCCCGTTGACGACGCGCGTACCGGGTTGCGTTTTGGAACGGGCGTATTCCAGAATTTCGTTGATGAACGCCTCGCCATAATGCGAAAACTTCGTCTCTCCTACCCCCGACACCTGCAACATTTGAAAGCGGTTGATGGGTCGTTTTTCGGCCATGTCCGACAAGGTAGCATCCGAAAACACGACAAAAGGCGGCACATTCAGCTCATCGGCAAACCGCTTGCGAAGTTGGCGCAGACGTTCAAACAATTCATCCCGAATAACTTCTTTCTTTGTTTTCACCGGTTCGGCCTGCTCTTCCTGACGCTGACGTTTTTGTTCGTACGACTCAAAACGCACCAATTCTACCTTACGCTCTCCGCGCAGTACCCGCCACGAAATTTCATTGAGCTTGAGAGAATGTGCTTCGTCGTAAGCAATATCAATAACGCCTGAATTAAGCATTTGTGTCAGGTATTCGGCCCATTCTTCCGCACGCAGGTCACGGCCTGCCCCAAAGGTCTTGATACGCTCGTAACCCCGCTCGGTCACGTTGCGGTTGTGCGAGCCGCGCAGTACGTCAATCAACAAACCCATCGCAATTTTTTCGTCCGTCCGGGCAATGGCCGAAAGGGCTTTTTGAGCCGGAACGGTGGCGTCAAATTTAGAACGCGGATTGCGACACACGTCACAGTTTCCGCAGTCGCGCTCGACGGTTTCGTTGAAATAACTCAACAAAATACGTCGGCGACAGTGGTCCGCCTCAGCATATTGTTTCATGCGGTCGAGTTTGGCAAACTGTATCTCTTTCAGGTGTTGCGGCAGTTCTGAGTTTTCAATCATGTCGCGCCGCATAATCCAATCAGCAAAACTGTAAAACAGCAACGTATCCGCTTTCAATCCATCACGGCCCGAACGGCCTATTTCCTGATAAAAACTCTCCACGTTGCCTGGCATATTATAATGCATTACCCATCGCACGTTGGATTTATCAATTCCCATTCCAAACGCAATCGTCGCTACCATCACCTGCACGTCATCACGAATAAAGGCATCCTGTACGTGAGAGCGCTCTTCGGGGGGCATTTTGGCGTGATAATGCCGCGCATTGATGCCCTTGGCTTGTAGCTTTAAGGCAATGTCTTCGGTCGTTTTTCGGGCCAAACAATAGATAATTCCCGACTGATTGGGGTGGTCGTTGATAAACTGTTCAATGACCTTGATCCGATTTCTGCCCGGCAATACATTGAGCGAAAGATTGGGACGGTCAAACGACGCCTCAAACACCCTCGCCTCTGGAACGCCCAATTGCTTCAACACATCGCGCCGCGTGACGCGGTCGGCAGTAGCGGTGAGTGCAATCACGGGCACGTCGGGGAAAGCTGTTTTCAACACGTGCAATTGTGTATATTCAGGTCGAAAATCGTGCCCCCACACCGAAACGCAGTGAGATTCATCGACGGCAAACAGGTTGATTTTGAGCGACCTGACAAAATCCAAAGAGCCCGAAGCAAAGAGTTTTTCGGGAGCAATGTACAGCAGTTTCAATTCACCCGCGTGGCATTGCTTTTCGATGGCGTATTGCTCCGAAGAACTAAGCGTACTGTTGAGATACGCCGCTTCAATGCCGTTGGCCCGAAGCGCCTGCACTTGGTCTTTCATCAGGGCAATGAGTGGCGAAACGACGAGTGTAATTCCTTCTTTCATCAAAGCGGGAATTTGAAAACACACCGACTTTCCACCGCCCGTAGGCATCAGCACCATGCAGTCATTGCCTGCCGAAACCCAATCAATGACCTCTGCCTGCAAAGGCCGAAAGGTATCGTAACCGAAATAGTGTTTTAGAATTTGTTCTTTACTCAGGGACATTTTTCTTCGTTTTTACAGTGGAAGAACCATTTTTTCGGAATTATTTGCCGCATTAACGATTCTCTCTTCCTAATTATGACTCCTTTGGTCGGTTAGAAGTAACTACTTATTTTAAGGTTCGGCAAGTAAGGAAAAACTTATCTAAACTTGTGCAACAATTCCAAAAACCTTCCTTCATTTACCTCTATGAAAACGTACTTCCATTTTTTTATTGCCTTGTTGTGGGCCTCCGCCGTCGTGGGCCAAAAAGTAACTTTGGTGAGTCTCGAAGACCGCCGTTCCATCGGAAACTCTTATTTCGGAAACCGGTGTGAACTCGAAATCAAAACCACGGGCGACGAAGTTAAAAAATACAAATACGTCAAAATCAAAGGCATTATCCGCGCTGTTGACAGCGAAGGAACCGACTTGCTCAATGATAAAATGGACAAGGCCGATTATGTCGAAATCGGTGACGAAAAGCTCAAAATTGAGCTAAAAAATCCGATGCGCAAAGCCACTTCCATCAAAGAAATTTCGGGTACGCTTGACTTATACAACCCTACCGAAGCCAACGGTGCTATCGTAAAAATAGCTAATTTTCAGGCAAAACCCAACGTGAATATGCTGCCCAAAAAAGCACCGCTTTCCGTTGTTTTTTTCACAAAAGAGTCGGTTGAAAAAATGGCCAAACAGGAAAAAGCCGAGCGCGAAGCCAAGATGAAACAACTCGACCCCGCCACGCGCGAAATCGCCACCGGACTCATGGCATTGGTGGATGGTTTTGGAGCGGGCATGGCGGGAGAAAATGAACTTTCGTTTTACGTAAACGGCGATATCAGCAAATTGGTTGATATGAAAGTGGAAGATGAAACGGGGAAAGAAGTACGGCGAAGCGGGCGCTTCATCTCAGGCGACCACCTGCATACCTACAGCTACGACGAAAAGCCAAATCCCAAATGGAAAATCAAAATCCTCATCGAAACCCCCGCCTCCGTCAAATCCGTGCCGTTTAGCTTGAAAGATGTGGAGTTGCCGTAAGACGCAAACTGGGCACGATTTGTTTGAGGAAAACGTTCTATGAGTTATATTTGAGTTGTACTCATAAAGTATATCGCTATGCAGCTTACCATTGAAATACCGGACAATAAAGTTCCTTTTGTCATGGAACTGTTAAAGAACCTGAGATTCTTAAAAATAAAGTCTGAACCAACAGCGGATTTTAGAACAAAGTGGGCTGAACTCTCCGCGGCATTGCCTCAAACCGAGCCTGATATTACAGAAGAGGAAATCATGGATGAGATCAAAGCTGTGCGTCGAAATCGTAACTCAGTGGCAACTCAATGAGAGTAGTGATTGATATCAACGATTATATCAGCGCCCTTATTGGCAAGAAACATCGTCTGAAGTTAGAGAAAGTACTTCTGGATAAAAATATTGAAATATTATCCGATGTTGTTCTTTTAGAGGAAATCAAAGAAGTTGCCCATCGCAACAAGTTCAGAAAGTATGTAAGTCTTGAAGAAGTTGATAGATTTGTTGAACTCCTTAAATATCGTTTAAAACCGACAATTGTAACGACTCAGGTAAACGCAAGTCCCGATCCTGATGACAACTTTTTGTTGGCATTAGCACAAGACGGTAAGGCTGATTACCTTGTTACAGGTGACAAATCTGATTTACTTTCATTGCAGACATTCAACGGCATTCCTATTATTCGTTTGGATACATTATTGGAAATTATTGATAACCAATCAAATATTTAATTGTGCAAGTCGAACTTGCACAATTAAATCAATCTATTTTTTGAATTAGTTGCATGGAAAAAGAGCGACGGTTAATCTTTTAATAAAATAAGACCAACCCCTCATCCGTACATTTTCAAACCACATACTTCACCTCCTGCGCTTCCCAGAGCGCAGGGACTTCCAACTTTCCCAACATTCGAGACAAAACGGCGTCCGGCACGGGATACGCACGATTCCTGTTTTGAGAAATCAGCTGACGGTAAGGCACTTCCAAATAAATAATCTTGGTTTGGGCCCCGTAACTTGTAAATAGATCAATCCAAATTTCACGCATCGAACGGCTGATGTTGGTGGCGTTGAACACAAACGGTTGCTTTTTGCGTAAAAAACCTTTGGCCGTTTCTTTGGCTTCCTGAATCACCCGTCCGTTGGCTTTGGCATCGGTCGGGTCTATTTTGAGCCTTCGGCGAATATCATCCAAACTCAATACCTCATATCCCCTCAAGTGTTTTTGGATATACGTATCTTTTCCCGTTCCGGGCAGTCCCGACAGCAAAATCACCTCTCCCTGCGTATCGTCAAAAGGTTCGTAGTCAGGTGCTTGGTCTTCTTTCCTAAAATAAAGAAATTGTCCTAAATTGGAGGGAAACGCAAAGAGTTGACCCCAACAATTCAACTCTTCACAATAGGATTTAAAAAGGCCGTTTCGGTACAATAAATCGGCTTGGTCCTGACAAATACGCCCTCGGCTATCAGCCTCCGCCAACAATCCCAACCAATGCATATTTACCTCCATATTGGCCTGTAAAATGGCTTTTTCGGGGTTTTGTTTCTCAAAAAACCACAGCGGAAGGCCGTGATAGCGCACCAACTTCGCGATTTGCTCCCGTAGCTCAAACGGCACGTCAGTATGTTGATACAACCACGTCCTGACGCTCAATTCCCCCTTTTTGGCATGACCTCTTGACGTAATCCGTCCGTCAGTTTCCAAAACCGTAGTCGAGCGTTTTTCGATGTCGTGCATCAGAGCCGCCGCCCACACCACTTCCTTCGCCTGCACATCCAAGTGCTGATAATCAGGCAATTTAGCAAGCTCTGCCAGCACCATTTGGGTATGCGCGGCCACGTCACCTTCGGCGTGGTGTCGGGCATCTTGGGGTGTGGTTTTCATGTCTTGCACCCAATCAAACGCCTTTTCCAGTTGCGCCCACTCTTTGTCAGTTGTTAATGTCCATATCATGCTCACCTCCTTCCCCAATTAGACGGGCTCTTTTCCAGTTTTTGGTCCAGTGCTCATCGGTTTTTACGTGTCCTTTTCGGACGTATTTACACACATTAGCCGCGAAGGCGTCCACCGCATATTCGTTTGCGTTTCGGGTCACTACGCCCTCCATCGAACACGGCTGTTGGGTGGCCACATCGAACGAATCAAAATCGCTTCGTTGTTGCGCCCACCGCAGCACATTTGCCTCAAAAACTTCTTTGGCAACGGGCGTAGACACCGTTTCCAAAACGGGCACGCAGGAAAAATCGAAGCAGGCGGCATAAAAAGCCGTTTCTTCCCACGACAGCCACACATCGTGATGACGAACGCCAAACACAAAAAAATGCGCGGGCAAAGTGCGGTATTCGATGGAATGAACGGCGTACAGATTTTCGCCAAACAGCTCTAAATCACCCAAATCATGTTTAATCAACTGCCACCGTTGCCGCAACTGCGCCGTCCAGGGCGACGTAGTGGGGGCTGCGTGGGAACGGGCAAAAACGCCCGCTTTGCTCAAACAATTATTTTCTCCGTCCATTTTTTCGGTATGAATCAAGGACGTTATGTTGGAAAAAGAGTGCCAATAATCGGAATAGATTCGGTCGTCGCTTGTGGTTCCAGGCGAAAAGGGGAAGTGATACGTACGACCGTATTTTGTTGAAATAGCCATTGTAAACTTGGTTAAGTTACGGTAATAGAGTTACTGAACGCCTGAAATTCAGGCGCTGATTTGTAGAAATCTATGCGTAACGTATTACATGACTATGCACTGATTGAAGGTTAATAGGCTACAAAGGTATGGGAAATTTTTGGGTCATTACTACCGTAAAATAGCTCGAATACCACCGCTTGGGTTTTGCAATTGAAGATATGAGTGAGAGAGTTTAATAGAATAATGACTACCCTCCCATAATTTTGCAAGAGGCACTTGCAAAATTATAGTTCACCATACTGCACAGGCTGAATGGCTCTCAGTACATTTTGTTCTAACTTTTTAAACTGTGAATACCAAACCAAAAATTGCTCCAAGCAAGTTGCAACCGC
>NZ_JAIXST010000271.1 GCF_027484545.1 Runella sp.
ACTCTTGCAGGATGCCTTCACAAAGGCATCAAAGTCCCTGTCTTTTGCCAGAAAATGGAATCCCATTTTTTGGAATTCTACAATTATTTGTTCCAATTAGTTATGTCCCTATCTATAATTGTTAAAATGAATTCTGAAATGAACGGGACAAAAGTGCAGGAACTCATTTTACTCACTAATTTTTTAAGTGTAAAGCGTAGGAATAAATCAGTAAAGCGTAGTAAACTCCAATTAAAAGAAACACAAAACCCGCTTCAATTGCTCGAAACGGGTTTCTTTTCTACGCTTATTTATCAATTGATTTTTTATTAAATTATGGCCTGTTTTGGTTAAAAAGAGCCTGTCGTTAAAATTTTTGTCATGTCTAAAAGTGAATGCTCTTCAACACGGTGAGATTTAGTTTAGATGCCCGTTCTCTAAATACAGAAGCACTAATTCAGTGCGATAACTTTATTGGAGGTGATGGCTTTGGCAAGAACAGTATACTCTTTTTGGAGTACCTTTGTCACCGGGGACTCCTTGCCGTTTTGCATTTCAATAGAGTAGTTGCCCTGAGCTACGTCTACAAAATCAAAGACAAATCGGTGTTGCAGTTCATCTTTGGACAAGGAACTTCTGTACATCACCTGCCCTTGCTCATTACGCAGTTGGACGGTGAATTTGCTGCGGTTATCTGTTCTGTTTACAATAAGGTGAACTTTTACCTCCTTTTGAGCGATGTGAATCTCTGACTCAAAAGAGGGAGTTATTTCATTTTGTTGGGCATTTGCATTGCCGTAAATCAATACTCCAACGAGTATCAGACTTTTGGAAATTAACTTTTTCATAGATGTAAATAGTTGATTATGAATATAGTTGTGTGGGGGACTGAGATTTAGTATTGAGGCGGGTCAGGATTTCCCTACCCCCTCAAGCGAGGGGGTATCCCAATGGATTGCGGGTTCACTTATTAACCTAACATAATTTTTTTGATGGAAAATCAGAGCGTAAAAGCTGCCGCTGGGCCTATTTAGTGGAATCCACTCGTTCAAACAATTCTACGTCCAGTAAGGTAATCAGGTCGCGAATGCTCTTCATCGTGGCGGCAAAATCTTTGGTTGGGTATACTTTTTTGAAGGCTTTTTCTAAATACCCGCTGCTTTCATGCGTCAGCATATCGGCCATGGTATTGGTAGATTCTATTCGGTAATAGTTGGCACCTTCTGCCGAACGCGGGTACAGGTGTTCACCAAATCTCCAGCCCGAAATAGCCCCCATTTTGCCGGCTTCGTCAAAAACAGGTTTCATCATGGCTTCCGCTTTTTCGAGTTCCACTCCTTTTCCAGCAGCAGCTTTCACCTGAGTGATTTTTATAAAACGGTTTTCGGCATTCGATTGAGATCTGAGCAATTGGTAGCTTAGACTGCTTGAGACCATTTTACGGGTTTTTCCGGTCGAATTGGCCAAGGCTATTTCTTCAGGACTCATTCCTTTGGTAATGTATTCCCAAGTCATATTTTGGGCTTCTTCCAATTCTTTGCCGCTTTTGAAAGCCGTAACGGTCATGTAATCGTAGTCGGCATTGGTACCGTAAAAACTGCTGCGGGAGAGGTTCCAGTTTAAAATCTTTCCTTCGTCTTTGCGGCGTTGGTGGACTTTTTTCCAGAGGTGTTCTACTTTGAGGTATTCTTCCTCCATTCCAGGCTCTACTTTCATGTATTCGCGAAGCAGATAAACGGGAGCATCGGGCGCGGCCTGAGCCGCCGCAACGATGGAAACTAATAGACAAAACCCGGCGATTGCAAACGACCTAAGTGCAGTGTTTGTTAATTGAGCGTTTTTCATTGTAGTAAGGTTTACATTTGATGGATCAACTTGTGAAAGTGTTTCTTTCCTAATTGACATACCAAAGGTAAATACTTGAAAATCAATAAGGTTAGTGCATTTTTGACAAAAGCTTAGTCTATTCTTGCAAAAGCTTAGTCTATTGTTGCATGAAGCGGATGAGCGAGCGGACTCGCACGGGCGGCCCCGGCCGCCGCGGTGACGAATTACGAATGAATTGTATCCCTCTTATTTTCTGATTTTTTGAAGAAGTTGGTGGTAACGTGGGTCGCTTTTGAAGGGGGGCAGCCAATCTCGGACAATGTATTTGAAAAACAACATAGGAGGTTCATGGGCTTCGATGGCTTTTTCAAAGTACAGACAGGCCGTATCCATTTCGCCCATGCAGGCATGGACGATTCCCAAATCATAGTTGTCGACGGGTTGTGTACGATTTAGTACCGCTATTTTTTCGAGAATGTCTTTTGCTTTGTTTATTTCCCCTGACAAACCCAACAAAACACCGCAGGCACTCAATGTCAAACCGGTGTAATTGAGATGCAGCGCTTTATCCAGTTCTTCCAAGGCTTCGGGGTAGTTTTTAAAAGCGATCAGATTGAGACCGATGATCAGGTGTCCTCCCCAAAAAGTAGGCTCTAATTCAACATGTTGCCTGCCCTTAGCAATGGCTTTGTCAAAATCTTCGGCCAACCAATAAATGTAAGAAGCATAAAAATTATTGATCAACGAAAATGGCTCCAACGACAGCGCCGACAAAACGTGTTCTTTGGCCCTGTCAAGCCTGTCTGACAGACTCAAAAACAGGGCGTATTGCGCGTGCAACTCTGCCGTGGTTTGATGGAGCATCATTGCCTTTCTGAAGGTTTGGGCCGCGCTGTCGAAATCCCATTCGTAGAGCAGTTGCATTCGGGCCAAGGCCAAATAACTTTCCGTGATTTGACTGTCCAACCGTAACGCTTGCTCGGTGGCCTGTTTCATTTGCGGCAAACTCTGTTCCGGCGGAAGATGCCGATAAAACCACAGATTGAGGTAACAGGAGGCAATTCCCGAATAGGCAATGGCGTAGTCAGGCTCAAGGGCAATGGCCGCTTCAAAGTAGCTTATTGCTTTTCTGAATTCTTCGGCTCCGCCAAATTTATTATGGTAAAAACGCCCGTGCAGATACAGTTGATAGGCGTCGGGATTGTTGGTATATCGTTTGAGGGTCGTTTGTTTCTCTTCACCAAATAACGTGGACTTAATTTCTTTTAAAATGGCCAGTGAAATCTCATCCTGAATATCAAAAATATCCTTCAATTCGCGGTCGTATTTCTCCGACCAAAGATGGTAACCGTCTTCAACCTTGATAAGCTGTGCTGCGATGCGAACTCTATTGCCTGATTTTCTGACACTTCCATCTAAAATATGTGTGACGTTCAATTGTTGACCGATAAGTCGTAAGTCCAGACTTTGTCCTTTGAAGGTAAAGCACGAAGTGCGTCCCGCTACTTTTAGGGCAGGAATGTGAGTGAGCGCATTGATGATTTCTTCGGTGATGCCGTCGCTGAAATACTCCTGTTCGGCATCAGTACTCATGTTGACAAAGGGCAATACGGCGATGGATAATTTATCCTTTGGCTCCTCCAAAACCGACTTTCCTTCAGAAGCCATTTCCTGTTTTCTGAACTCTGTAGGAGAAATTTGATATGCTTCGATGAAGTACTTGCTGAAATTTGGCGGACTCTCGATTCCGACCATATACGCAATCTATGAAATACGCAAATCGGTCTCCGAAAGCAGCATTTTGGCTTTTTCAAGCCTTTTTTGACGAATGAATAAAGTAACGGAAAGCTGCGTTTTTTCTTTAATCGTTCGGTGCAATTGGGCCCGACTTATCCCGATTTTCTTACAGATGGCATCCAATGACCAAGCAAAATGATCCAAATTTTCGTCTAAAAAAGCAGTCAGTTTATCAATGTTTCCCGAAGGTTGATGCGACATACAATCCTCAAATTAAGCAGTTTAGATGACATAAATATAGTGTTATTTTAGGTTTGAACAATAGCAATACGCTAACGCTATGATAAAAAGGGTATATAAAAAGGAAGGATTGATTTACTTCACTCGGTTATACTTTTTCAATACTTCCATAACCTTTTTATGCGGCAAAGCGTAGGCTTTGTTACCGTTGATGCCTTCCATTGTTTCGGCAGCCACCATGGCGTTGGTGATGGCTTCTTCGGTGGCCTGTACGGTGGCTTCAAATAGTGGATTGATCAAATCGTTGGGCAATTGATCTACTTTGGTGAATTTATCTCGTTGAAATGCAGTGGGATTAGCCGTCGAAAAGGCAATGAAAATATCGCCCGAGCCGTTTTCGCCCCGTCCGCCCATTTTCCCTACGCCAATGGGAACCCGGGCAGCGATTCTTTTTAATTGATGCGGCAAAAGCGGAGCATCGGTAGCCACAACGATAATGATAGAGCCGTCGCCGGGTTGGTAGGAGGGAGGGGCTTTGAATTCATAGTTCAAAGTGTCTTTTAATTCCTGCCCAACGGGTACTCCCGCAATGGTGAAGTTCTTTTTGCCGCCAAAATTCGATTGGACCAACACGCCTACCGTATACGTTGAGTCTTTGATTTTCACGACTCTGGAAGAAGTGCCGGTTCCTCCTTTAAATCCAAGGCACATCATTCCCGTGCCGCCACCTACGTTTCCTTCCTGCAATAAACCCGATTTGGCCGTATTCAAGGCTTCATAAGCGTGGTTTTCTTTGACATGAAAGCCGTAGATGTCATTCAGAAAACCGTCGTAGGTTTCCGCCACGACGGGATAGGTATACCAAAAATCTTCTTTGTACCATTTGGTTTCCACAAACCATTTCAATACGGCATCGCGCACCACGCCCACGCTGTTGGTATTGGTAATCATGATGGGAGTTTCCAGAAAACCCGATTCAGTAATCCACGTCGTGCTGGTCATTTCACCATTGCCGTTCAGGGAATACCAGTTGGCATACACAGGATTATTGTTTCTTCCCCTTGGCAAAATGGCCGTGACCCCCGTTCGAACGGGGCCTTTGCCTCGTATGTTTTTGCCCTGTCCCGAAATGATGGTACTGTAGCCCACCTCCACGCCTTTCACATCAGTGATGGCGTTGAATTTTCCCGTTGTTCCTTCAAACGGAATCCCGATGTCGCGGGCGCGAGGTTTTTGGGTGTAGCCTAAAAAAGAAATCAGCAGCAATGGCACTATAAGCGATTGGGTCATTTTCATGGTGATTGAGCTATTTTCGGTAGTACTGCATCAATAATTCAGAAATAGTTCCTGTATTTTTTCTCGGTCTTTCGTCAGGGTGAGCGCCAACATTAATAAAATCCGTGCTTTCTGGGGATTATGATCAAGGGCCGCTATCGTATTCATTTTAACGTCGTTAAACTCGTCTTCAGTGGCAATCTCTACATTGCCCGAAACGACTCGGGAGGAGCGTACGATGATGATTTTTGTTGACTTTGCCCTTTGGATTGCCTCCTGAATGGCTTGATTGTAATGTCCGTTACCGACGCCGGCAATCACAATACCGTCAATCTTTTCGTTGAGCAATGCATTGAATGGAATCGCAGAAGCATCTGCATACATGGAAACTATTTCCACCTTGGGTAAGGTGGAAATTTTGCTGATGTCAAAAAAAGGTTTCGGGCCAGCGTAGAAGGGTTGGCTGTGGTATTTCACCTGACCGTCGTGTATCTTACCAATTGCGCCGGTATTAGGTGAATCAAACGCATTGACATCCAGCGTGTTGATCTTTGTGACATTTTTTGCATCATAGATCCGTTCATTGAAGCTCAGTATTACCCCCTTGCCTTGGCTTTGGGGAGCAGCAGCTACCAAAATAGCATCGTAGAGGTTTTTAGGACCATCCGTACTGATAGCAGTGGAAGGACGCATGGAACCGGTAAGCACCACCGGTTTAGTTGAACCGGTGGTGAGACTTAAAAAGTAGGCGGTTTCTTCCTGCGTATCGGTGCCGTGGGTAATGACAATCCCATCCGCTTCATTTTTGGTAACTATTTCATTGATTCGTTTTGCCAATTTCAGCCAAATATCAATCGTGATTTTATAGCTGCCGACCGAGGCGATCTGTTCGCCCTGCACATCGACCAACTTATTGATGGTGGGAATGGCAACCAACAAATCCTGAATGGGTATTTTTCCCGCTTCATACGCGGCTCGGTCCGGATTGGCTCCTTTTCCGGCAATGGTTCCCCCGGTGGCTAAGATGATTACTCTTGGCTTTTGGGCAGTTGCTTTTATAGGAAGCCAACAGGTCGCGAACAGAACAAGGAATACATTTTTCATCGTAAAACAGGTATAGGATTTAGTAATCTACTTTTCGTTTGGTTCCTTCGCTCTTGGGTCGGGGGTTATGTTGATCTGATACTCTTTGGGAGGAGTTGCCTGCATCAAATGCTGTACAAAGTAGTCCCATCTTTTGCGCATCATGTAATACGTGTTTTCTCCGTAGCCGTGGCGGGCATTGGGGAAAATAAGAAAATCAAAGTCTTTGTTGGCTTTGATCAACGCATCAGCCACTAAATACGAATTATAGGGGGGGACATTATCGTCCATGCCGCCGTGAACCAGCAACAGTTTTCCTTTTAAATTTTTGGCATGTACTTGGTTCGCCTGTTGTTCATAGTTAGAAATGCCCTTTGGGTCTTTTGTTTCGAATCCAATGTATCGTTCGCCCCAATCATCTTCGTAGTTTCTGTTTTCATGATTGCCGGACTCTGAAATGCCGACCTTAAAGAAATCAGGGTATTTGAACAGCGCGGCAGCCGTTGCAAATCCTCCTCCGGAATGTCCCCAAATACCGACGTTGTTCAAATTTAGGTACGTATATTTTTCGGCCAGTTGTTTTAGGCCCGCGATTTGGTCGGGCAAGGTGTTTTCCCCCATATTGCCGTAGCAGGCATCATGAAAAGATTTGGAGCGATTGGGGTTACAACTGCCTTCCAAAACCACCACCACAAAACCCAATTCGGCCAACGCCTGATTGTCTCTGGTGGCGCCTAAAAAGCTCCACGAACCCACACTGCCGCCCTGCGGACCGGGATAGATATACACAATCACGGGGTATTTTTTAGAAGAATTTAGGTTGGAAGGAGTAAACATTTGGCCATACAAATCCCATTTATTGTCGGCCGATTTTACACTGAAAGGAGTGGGCGGGGTCCAGCCAATGGTTTTTAAACGTGTGATGTCGGTCTTCTCTAAGGTGATAATCAATGCGCCTTTTGTATCGCGCACCTCTGTGACGGGCGGTACATTGGGTTGGGAATAGGTATCGGTAAAATAGGTCCCGTCGGGCGAAAAGCTGATTGCATGGTGGCCGTTACCGGGGGTTAGTAATGTTACATTTTTGCCACTGAAATCAACCCGATATACATAAGAGAAATAGGGGTTTTGATTGGCTTCTTTTCCTTTCGCTTCAAAATAAATGACCCTTTGCGAAGCATCTGTTTTCAGAATACGGGTAACCACAAAATTGCCGGTAGTGATTTGGTTTTTAAGGTTACCGGTCGTGGCGTCGTACAGGTATAAGTGTCCCCAATCGGAGCGTTCCGAATACCAGATGAACTCATTGGTTTTCGGCAGAAACTTCCAGTTGACGGCCCCTTGCCCAGATTCGTATTGGGTAGCTACTTTTTCTTCCAAAATTTCTTTTACCTCTCCTGTTTCTGCATTGGCGATGCGCAGGTTGGCCTGTTTGTGATCGCGGGTGGTGGATACAAAAGCGAGTTGCTTACCGTCATCGCTCCACGAAACATCATCCAATTCGCCATTGTGCGATATGTCATCGCCTAATGTACTGCGTCGGTCATCGGCCTTGGAGGCAAGGCGAATCACTTTGGACGATTCCGTATCAATAATGACCCGATGAATTTTGATGACGGCCGAATCTGTCGGCAGGGGATATTTCCATTCTTCCAATTCGGGCGCCCCTACCGTTGTTTTTACCAAATACATACTTTTGGTATGCCGTTGGTCTTGCTGAAAAGTGGCAATTTTTTTAGAATCAGGCGACCATTTTACAATCGCTTTGGCCGAGTGTTTCCATCCTGCATTGTCGGTGGCATAGCCAAAGTCTTTAACGCCGTCAGTGGTGAGTGCCGTTTCTTTGCCAGTACTCAGGTCTTTTATCCATAGATTCCAATTACGGATAAAGACAACTTTTTTGCCATCCGGCGATAGCGTTTCTATGTTGGAAATTTTGGGTGGAGTGGGCGTGGCAGCTGTGCCTTCCAATAACTCTTTTTTCGAGTTTGCCGTACTTTTTTTGCCATCAACGGGATTGTATAACACGTATTTTGATTCATTGGCCGTCAGAGTACGGTACCAAAGTCGGCCGTCGGGCAACCATTGCGGTTGTATCTGATTGTCAATGCATTTGGTGGCATTGGGGACGAGCATCGTGGCGGCACGATTGTAATCGGCCTCCGTAAAAACCTTTTGTGTTTGAGCATTGGCTGAAATTGTAAAGAATAACAGCCAAGCGATTGGATAAATTTTTTGCATCAAAAAAAGAAGTTGTATGATTTAAAAAGGGATGAAAAAGGGTTGAAAATGAGAAGACGGAATTCTATGCATTTTACAAAAACTAATAAAAAAATACTAACTGACGGCAAGAAAAAGAAAGTGCGTATTTTAGAGCGGTGCTATTCTAAGGCCAAGAAAGTCAGGAAAAGTGTAATCATACCCTTAGTTTAAAGAGGAAGCTTCACTACAAACGTTGTTCCCTCACCTTCTACACTTTCTACCTCAATCGTCCCGCCGTGTCCTTTGGTTACAATATCATACGCCAAACTTAGCCCCAAACCCGTGCCTTGGCCTGTGGGTTTTGTAGTGAAAAATGGTTGAAAGATTTTGGCTTTGGTGGCTTCTGACATACCGATGCCGTTGTCTATTACTTTGAGAATGATTTGATTGTCAGACCTTTGTGTTGAAATAGTGACTGTTGGGCTGTAGTCGTTTAAACCTGCAAGGTTTTAAAAACCTTACAGGTTTCGCTGGTTGGTAGCCCAGAAAGCATTATTAATCAAATTCAACAAAACCCGCCCCATGTCTTGGGGAATGACTTCGATTTTGGGGAGGTTTTCATCAAAGTCGGTCTTGTAGTCACTATTAAAGGCGTTGTCTTTGGCTCTAATTCCGTGGTATGAAAGTCGGAGATATTCATCGGCCAATTTGTTGATATCTGTCAAAACTCGCTCGCCTGTACTCGTGCGTGAGTGTTCCAACATGCCCGATACGATGCTGCTCGCACGCTTGCCGTGGTGGTTTATTTTTTGTTGATTTTGGCTTAAATCACTGACTAAGTCTTTCACTAATTCTTTGTTCATTACCTCTTTGTCAATTTCTTCATCGAGTTCTTTTGCTAATTCTATACTCATTTCCGAGAAGTTATTGACAAAATTCAAAGGATTTTGTATCTCGTGGGCGATGCCTGCGGTGAGTTCGCCGAGGGAAGCAAGTTTTTCGGATTGGATGAGTTGGGCTTGGGTGGCACGCAATTCTGAAAGCGTGAATTCTAATTTTTCTTTTTCCTCTATCAATCTTATGGCATTTTGTTCTCTAAGCTGCAAATCAAGGAAGCGGGTATAAGTTAAGTCAAATACTTTGGATAAGCGCATCAATAAATCAAAATGGTCTTCACTCAAAGGCTCAAATGAGGAAAGCATAATGCAGCTAAAATTTTGAAATGAAGCATTTAGTATAACACTTTTGACTGAACGCATATTGTCTTTTACAAAGTCGGGTAATTGTGATAAGTCATTTGCAAATTGATAATCGTCCCATGTTTTTTTATTGTTGCCTTCTAAGACGTATGACCATCTTTGCTGACGTTCTTCCCAACCTTTTAAAATTGCCAAATTAGGCGCATATTCATGGTATTTTACCAAAATTTTCAAAGGCTTATCTGATGCGTCTGCACTCACCATCCACCAATGAGTATCTTTTGTAGCTTTATTAAAAGTCATAATGAAACCCCTGTCTAAGTGCATATTGAGTTTGGTGCATTCGACATAAATAAAACCTATCAAAGTATTCAACTCTTCTGATGTATTCATCGCCATTGCACGGCTACGGATGCGTTCAAGTGAGGCTTCTCTCGCCTGTGCTTCTGCTTTTTGTAAATCAAGGAAACGGGTGTAAGCCTGTTCAAAAACTTTTGCAAATCGTATTAATATTTGAAAGTCTTCAGTAGTTGTCAATTGCCCAGACCAACTATCAAAGCCTACTATTGAGTTTTTTTCTGAAGCAAAGGTGGTAGTCCAACTTTCAGCTTCAAGCTGTAATTCAGTAACAGATTCAGGAATTAGCGTTGGGTTATATTTTGCTTCGTAGCAGTAATAGTCGTTCTTATCTTTTTCTTTGTAGGTTTTATTAAGTCCATTTTCACCTGTTTCAATGGCATGCCATAGGTCTTTAATAATTGGATTAGTTGCAATATCTTCATCATAAGGCATATCTACTTTAATAGGTGCAGGCAATAACTTTGTTGCAACCCAAGCTTCAATATTTCTTTTTGGTTTGTCAAAAAAATAAATAAAAGTTGCATCGAAGGGAATTCCAAGGTCTATAAGTTTTTCAAATAAAACTACTATTACCTTTTCAAGCTCATACGATTGGTGAATAGCAAGTGATGCAGAACGGACTTTTTCTAAAGCACCCTCAATTTCTAAATCTCGGTTTATAATGTACCCCGATTTTAGGACCGAGCTTATAAGTAAAAACTTATTATCTTCATCTTAAAATAAGACAAAAATGGGAAAGCGTATCAGGCGAAATTATGATGGGAGTTTTAAGGCAAAACGGGGCCGCCCGAGCGGTTGTTCTTGAAGTCTTCAAAGAGCA
>NZ_JAIXST010000290.1 GCF_027484545.1 Runella sp.
GACGGAAGGCAATTATACGTAATTTATCCTTGGGGAGAAGGGGGATACCCCTTCTTTCTCAAAAATATTACTTCTCTTGCCCTCTTTAAAAGTTGCATTTACTCCTTGAATCTAAGAATTTATTATTCCGTTTTTAATGATTTTACCGGATTCATCAACGACGCTCGAATGGCCTGATAGCTCACCGTAAGCAAAGCGATAACGACAGCGGCAATGGCGGCTAAGGCAAAATACCACCATTGTATTTCAATACGGTACGCGTATTTTTCAAGCCAATTTTTCAAAAAATACCATGCCACCGGAAAAGCGATAAAAGTAGCTATCAGTACCAATTTAATAAAATCAACCGACAGCATTCCTACCAGATTGAGGATAGTGGCTCCGAGTACTTTGCGTACGCCGATTTCTTTGGTTCGTTGCTCCGCCGTAAAAGCAGCCAAGCCGAAAAGTCCTAAACACGAGATAAAAATGGCTAAAAAGGCAAAATAATTGGAGAGCTTGCTAACTATGTTTTCGCTTTTGTACTGGTTAGCATATTCTTGGTCGGCAAACAAATATTTAAAGGGAAAATTGGAGTTAAATCTCTTAAAAACTTTCTCCGTACTCGTTATGGCCTTGGGGGTTTGCCCGGGTTCTGTACGGACAATCACGACGCCCCAACTCTCGGTTTTGGGTTGTAATCGTAAAATCAGCGGTTCAATGGCAGCGTGAAGAGTATTGTAGTGAAAATCTTTCATCAAACCTATGATAGTCCCTTTACGGCCCCACATCGTCAACTCTTTGCCGACTGGGTCTTTGTAACCTATTTTCTTGGCACTGGCTTCATTGATGAGATAATTAGTCGTGTCGGTACCGTATTCGGGACTGAAATCTCTGCCGTCAATGAGTTTTATGCCCATCGTTTTGATGTAATCGTAAGAAATGGCATTGTTAGCGAACAGCAACAGTTGTGTTGTATCTTTTCCGGGCCACCTCACTCCCTGCGTTGAAGAGCCTACTTCAAGTGGAGTTGATTGGGAACAGGTAACCGATTTAATCCCCGGTTGATTTTGTAATTCCTGCTTAAACGTGGCAAAACTTTTGGCTAAATCGCCTTCTAATGGCAAGTAAATCAGATTTTCGCGGTCGAACCCAATGTTTTTGGTTTGAATGTATTCAATCTGCCGATATACGATAATCATGCCCACAATCAGAATAATTGAGAGACAAAATTGAAACACAACCAGCCCTTTGCGGAAATAAGTAGCACTGGGTTTGAACTTCAACGCCCCTTTTAGCACTACCACCGGATTTAGTGATGACATAAACAAGGCGGGATAACTACCCGCAACCAATCCAGTGATGAGCGTAAATGCGACAAGCACCAGCAGGAAGGTAGGGTCAGCAAAGTTAAGGTTCAGTTGTTTTTCGGTAAGGGTGTTAAAAGTGGGCAGTAATAAAAAGACAATTAAAAGAGAAAGTAATAAAGCAAAAAAGGCAATCAAAATGGCTTCTCCGATAAATTGACCCATTAAAATTGATTTGGCTGCTCCTACTACCTTACGCACGCCCACTTCCTTGGCGCGTTTGACCGACCGAGCCGTGGCTAAATTCATGAAATTAATACAGGCAATGGCCAAAATGACAATCGCGATAATCGAAAAAATGGTGACGTATTCAATCCGTCCGCCGTTTTGTTTTCCCGAATCCCAGTTAGAGTACAGGTAAGATTCGGGAAAAGATTGCAGAAACAACTCTACGTTGCTGTCTTTGTTTTTGGACTTGATGTAGCCTTTAATTTTGGCGTTTACTTTGGCTAAAGAAGCATTTTTGGAAAGCAGTACGTAGCAACGCGGCCCGTTGTTTCCCCATTCTTTGGCCCAATTGTTGTTTTTCAGCCAACGGTCAAAGCTCATCAAAAAATCGAATTTGACGGAAGAATGCTCAGAAACTTCTTTCAAAACTCCCGTTACCATCACATCCTCTTTCCCGTCAATCCGAATCGTTTTTCCCAACGGGTCTTGGCTGGGGAAATATTTATTGGCTAATTTTTTAGAAAGGACAATCCCGTCCGGACGTTTAAGTGCCGTTTTAGCATCTCCTCTTTCAAGAGTAAAGCTAAACATCGTCAGGAAATCACCCTGTACATAGCGCCCTTTTTCTTTGTCAAAGTTATTGCCCACGGTAAAAAGCGGTTCCTCTTCCCACAAAAATTGACTTGCTTTTTCGATTTCTGGTATGTCCTTCACAATGTTTTCGGCTAAAACTCCCGGCGTAGAAGAATACGTTTCTATTTTACCCGAATAGTACTGATTTTCCATCACGCGGTACAGCCGAGCGCCGTTGGTATGAAAGGCATCCATGGCTACCTCGTCCTGCACCCAGAGCATAATCATAAGGCTGCAGGCCATTCCTAAAGCTAAACCAGTGATGTTGATAAAACTGTAAACCTTGTTTTTGAGCAGGTTTCTCAGGGCAATTTTAAGGTAGTTACGTAGCATAGCTGTATGGGTTTTTGTATATTTGGTAAAAAATCAATCATTATGGAATTATCAGCTGAAACCGTATTGCCACTCAAAGAGCTTTCGCAATACGAAATCGAACGAAAAAAACCTATGCCTACTTTAATTCATGGAGCTATTCAAGCTAATTTGATAGTTCAACTTGCAATAAAATATCCAAACCAATACCGTATTGCGAGCGAAGTTACTTTAGATACAAAGCCCGATGGCAGTACCCCCGATTTGGTTTTGTACCCAATGAGCGAGTTGGACTATAAAAACGACCCTTCACGTCGAACCGATGCTCCTTTATTAACAATCGAAATCCAATCGCCTTCGCAAAGCACCAAAGACATAGTTAGTAAATTAGAGCCTTACTTTTATTTTGGCGTAAAATCATGCTGGATTGTTGTTCCCGATTTACAGGCAATTTTAGTGTATGACAATCCCTTTAATTACTCGTTTTTTCATAACATAGAGATGCTTAAAGACGCTAATCTGAATATTGAAATCAGCCTGGCTGAGGTGTTTAAATAATAGATTTTACTCTAATCTCAAACTTGTCACAGGATTCATCAAAGCAGTACGCATGGCTTAATGGCCTATCGTGAAAACGGCAATTTTGAAGTAGTTTCTTATCATGGCTGCATGGATTTTGGGTATAATGGAGAAGGCAGAGGAACGCTGTCCTATGCCTTTACATACGCTGTTTTATGATGAAATGTACTTATACGCGTACTTTTTCGGTCACGACCTTGCCGTCAAATAAATTGATGATACGATGGGCAAAACCTGCGTCATAGGGCGAGTGAGTTACCATGATGATGCTCGTACCCTCATCGTTGAGTTGGGTAAGGAGTTTCATTACTTCTTCACCGTTGGCGGAGTCAAGGTTACCCGTAGGCTCATCGGCCAAAATTAATTTGGGTTTGGCTACCACCGCACGCGCAATAGCGGTACGTTGCTGCTGTCCACCCGATAGTTGTTGAGGGAAGTGATTGCGACGGTGCATGATATTCATGCGGGTCAGCACAGCTTCAACGCTTTCTTTGCGTTGGGCAGCCGGTATTTTTAAATATAATAAAGGCAATTCAACATTTTCATACACTGTCAGTTCATCAATCAGGTTAAAGCTCTGAAATACAAAGCCGATATTTCCCTTGCGCAACTGAGCGCGCTGACGTTCCGATAATTGAGCGACTTCTGTGCCGTGAAAATCATAACTGCCTTCGGAAGGGTTATCCAACAAACCCAGGATATTGAGCAAAGTAGATTTTCCACAACCTGAAGGTCCCATGATGGCAACAAATTCTCCATCGTTAACTTGTACATCAATACCATTCAGGGCTGTTGTTTCAACTTCTTCAGTAGTGAAGATTTTTTGAAGGTTGGTTGTTTTTATCATTGTTAGCCCCCTAACCCCCGATGAGGGAACGCAAGGGGAAGCGTTTTTTGGTTTATGTGTTTTCCTCGAAATAATCGGCTGTTTAAGCCGCAGCGGCGGACCGCCCCGATGGGGGCTATTTCATTTCCAATACTTCCTTATCTCCAAAGTTGGCATAAGAACTTGTAATCACTTTTTCTCCGGTTTGAAGACCTTCTAAGACTTCATAAAACTCAGGGTTTTTACGCCCAAGTGTGATATTACGCTTAATAGCTCTCTTGCCGCTGTTGTCCAATACATAGACCCAGTTACCTCCGGTATCGGAGAAGAATCCGCCCACCGGTAAGAGGGTTGCTTTCTCAGCTTTTCCTAATTCCAGACGAATAGGGGTAGATTGTCCGCGTTTGATACCTTCGGGAGCACCGTTGGAAAAACGCATATCTACCTCAAAGCGCCCATTACGAACTTCAGGATAAATGCGAGTGATTTCCAGCGCATTTTCTTTGCCATTAAAATCAAAACTACCTTTTAGTCCGGCGAAAATGCGTGAAATATAGTGTTCATCAACCGCTACTCGCATTTTGAAGCCATTCAGGTCATCGATTTGACCAATATTTTGACCTTGGCTGATGTTGGAACCAACTTCCACGTCAATCGAAGAAAGCATACCGCCTACGGGAGCTTTTACTACCAAATTGTCAAGAGTTTGACGCCAAAGCTCTACGTTTTTTTGCGTACGGGTAAGTGTACCTTCCAATTGCGTGATTTGCATTTTGGCGTTTTCTTCCTGATACGTTTGAGATTCGGTTTCGATTTCTCGTTGTTTCACCAAAAGTTCGTAGTCACGTTTTGATTTCAAATATTCGGACTCAGGAACCACTTTGTCTTTAAACAGTTTTTGATTTCGGTCGTAAATGTCTTTGGCTTGGTCAATTCTGAAATCAAGTTCATTGAGGGTCCGGCGAATCGTAAACCGTTGGACTCTTAACTGTTGACGCGTATTTTGAAGGTCGTTTACCAGTCGACTGGCTTCTGTTTCTGACTGTAAAAAGTTCAGTTTTAAGTTTTGATTTTCAAGTTTGAGCAATACCTGTCCCTGACTTACCATGCTGCCGCCTTCCACAATTTTTTCTTTCACGTATCCACCCACGATAGCATCAAGACGGATGGTTTTCAGAGGTTGTACAACGCCGGTGACTACAATGAACTCATCAAAAGAACCGGTTGTAACGGCTGATACTGTCAGCTTTTCAGCTTCTACATTCAGTTTTGAGCGTTTGTCCGAAAAAAATAATTGATAAACAATAAAGGCTAACAGTGCGCCTCCTCCGCCAAAAATGGCAATGCGTTGGGTGTTCCAAAATTTCTTTTTACGTACACGATCCATTGAGCCTTGAGCATTACTGCTTGTGGGTTGGCCGATGAGAGGATTTCTAACTTCCATGATTGATTAATTTGATCCAATTGATTTTAAAAATTTTTAAACAAAATGGCTGTTAACAACAACGCCTTGTCTGGCCCATGCTTCTCTAATCTAAACTAAATTTCTAAGTCCTTGTTTTTATGGCTGTATGAGTTCTGAACAGTATTCTTTCAATACCCGTGCCGGGAACGTAAGTTGTTGGTTATTAACTATTTGTTGTGGTGATAAAATTTTGAAATTGTCCGTTTTCGGACATAGGTTGTACGGGTTTGGACAAGATTAAAAAGTGCCTTTTTGCTTAAAGGTTGATAATGAGATATTTTGTATTTTGGCACTCTTATTGGGTAAAGTAAATTATTGAGAAAAAGAACCTTTATTTGTAAAATTCTCTAATTCGCTCATTCACAATTATTTCAAATGCAGACAGCCAAAATTTTAATCGTTGACGACGATGTAGACGTCTTGAGTGCCGCCAAGTTAATGCTCAAACGTCATTTTAGTCAGGTGGACATCGAAAAAAAACCACAACGCATTCCTTTTTTAGTGACCAATGGCAATTATGACGCCATTTTGCTCGATATGAACTTCACCCGTGATGTCATTAGCGGCAAAGAAGGTTTTGACTGGCTGGATCGTATTCTGGACATAGACCCTTTGGCAGTAGTCGTACTTTTTACAGCGTACGGAGACGTAGAAATGGCCGTTCGAGCCATGAAATCGGGAGCCATGGACTTTGTCCTGAAACCTTGGGAAAACGAAAAACTCCTGGCGACTATGCAGGCTGCTGTTCAAAAAAGAGCTGATGGAAAAGTACAGGCAGGAGGCCAACCGGCAGCCACAGGTCCTAAAACAGTGACTAAAGGAGCGGTATCCCAACCCAATTTTTTGGCTTCAAGTCCTGTAATGCAACAACTCTATGACACGGTCGAACGAGTAGCCGCGACAGATGCTACGATATTGGTTTTAGGAGAAAATGGAACGGGAAAAAGCGATTTGGCACAACTTATTCACCAAAAATCCAATCGTTTGGATAAACCTTTTGTCATTGTGGATTTAGGGGCAGTGCCTGAAAGCTTGTTTGAAAGTGAGTTGTTCGGACACGTTAAGGGTGCTTTTACCGATGCTAAGGAAGACCGTGCGGGACGTTTTGAAGAAGCCCACGGAGGTACCTTGTTTTTGGACGAAATTGGCAACTTATCACTCCAAATGCAGGCGAAATTGCTTACTGTTTTGCAAAATAGAACTGTGACGCGTGTAGGCTCCAACAAACCCCGTTTGGTTGATGTACGCATTATTTGCGCGACCAATCAACCCATCGGACAAATGGTGGCCGAGCGTACCTTTCGGCAGGATTTGTTGTATCGTATCAATACAATCGAACTCCGGCTTCCTCCTTTACGCGAGCGGCCCGAAGACATTGTGCCTTTGGCAGAGTTGTTTCTGAAACAATACCGTCATCAATACAAGCGCGTTGTTACTACACTCAGTGCGGCTTTAATCAAGCAGCTGCAACGCTACAATTGGCCGGGTAATGTGCGGGAATTGAGAAGTGCAGTAGAGAGAGCCGTGATTTTGACGCAACAAAATACGTTACAACCCGAAGATTTCTTCCAAAATGCGTTTACGGAAACATCGCAGTTTACGGAAACGTATCAGTTAGAAGAAATGGAAAAACAGTTGATTGTGAAGGCAATGAAAAAATACAACGGCAATATCACCGAAGTAGCTCGGGAGTTGGGACTTTCACGGCAGGCACTTTATCGGCGCATGGAAAAATACGAGCTATGAAGCATTTCTCAATTGGAGTACTGTGGCGCGTTGGGTGGCTGGTGATTTGTGTCGGCGCGGCGGTTTATTTTGGCGAAAAACAACAATGGACCATGGTCAGTCTGTTGGGGCTGTTAAGTGGCATTGCTACGTTGCAGTTATACCATTATGTGACCAACGTCAATCGTAAATTGGCCCGCTTTTTTGAGTCGGTCAGGTATTCAGATTTTGCGGTTAAATTTCGCTCCGATGATAAAATGGGGGAGAGCTTCCGCGAAATCAATCAACAATTCAATGAAGTGTTGGAAGCTTTTCGCGTGGCTCGGGCCGAAAAAGAGGCCAATTTGCAATACCTCAATACCATTGTTCAGCAAATTAGTACGGGGCTTATCAGTTTTGGCAGTGACGGGCGCGTAGAACTTGTCAATAGTGCCGCACTCAAAATGTTGGGTATCTATCGGTTACGGCAGTTGGAAGATTTGCATGAACCGCATCCACAGTTGTTTACGCTGATTGCCACGCTTCGTACGGGGGTCCGTCAGTTGTACCAAACCTCCGATGACGAATCCTTATCGGTACAGGCCACGCAGATACAGTTGCGCGGGAAAGTGTTACGGATTGTGGTACTTCAAAACATTCAGTCAGAATTACAGCAAAAAGAAATTGAAGCTTGGCAAAACCTTACGCGGGTTTTGCGGCACGAAATCATGAACTCACTTACGCCGATATTGTCGTTGGTGGGGACGATGAAAGAAATTGTGCAGTTGGATATCGCTCCCGAAATTCCCGAAAATGAAGGATTACAGGATTTAAAGGAAGCACTTCAAACATTAGAAAAACGCAGTGCAGGTATTATTCAATTCGTTAATGCGTATCGCGATTTTACTACATTACCTAAACCAGTTTTTGTAGAAATGCCTGCCAAAGAACTGCTCAACGGCGTTCTTCAACTGTTTCAAAAAAGTTTGCAGGAAGCGTTTATTGTTACCACCGTCACTATTTTGCCGGATACTCTCATTATTACTGCGGACGCCGACCAAATAGAGCAAGTGCTTATCAACCTAATCAAAAATGCCATCGAAGCGTTGCAGGGACATTCCCATCCTTCCATCAGTATTCGTGGGTATTCAGATATGAATCAACGGGTGTATATCGAAATAGTTGACAATGGCTCGGGGATTGAACCGGAAGCCTTGGAGCGAATTTTTATTCCTTTTTATACCACCAAAAAAACAGGCTCTGGTATAGGTCTTAGTCTTTCCCGTCAAATCTTACAGCAACACGGCGGCTCGCTGACGGTCTCGTCTGAGGTAGGAAGGGGAACTACGTTTGTAATGGTGTTGTAGTAAATTTTCTCTTTAGATCGCAGCAATCGCTCTTGCCCTCACTACGTTAGTTACCGCAGTTTTTTGCGGGTAAGGATTGGCAGAAGAATGAAATCGTAAGAGCAAAGTCTAAACTGGAAAAATCAACCGAAAAGCTAAAAGGAAAAATCGAATGCTTAGAGGTAAGCTTTCCCAAAAACAGGCCTTAAGCATTCCACCCTAAAGAATAAGAAAACTAAATCATTCGTAAAATCCGTTAACGTTCCCAATCCTCCCAATCGCTGCCCTATTTATAGGTCCAAAAATATGAGGAAAAGTTTTTTCGCTGTCGGGGACGGCTTCGTACAGTAAAGGGGAGGTGAGTTTTGATTCGTCAATTTCTACGATGAGCAGGTCATTTACTCCTGCGAAAAACCGTTCCAAAACCCCCGCAAGTTGCTCTTTGCGGCTGCAGTGAATGAATTTTTCTACCTCAAATGTTTCGCTGAAGTACTCAGAAGCACCTTCAAACTTTGCCCAATAGTCAGGAAAGACAATGTGATAAATCATTTTGCGGAAACTTTAACAGGTTCTTCTTTTTTAGGAAACAATAAAGACGCAAGAACGGCCACGGCCAAAATCCCGATGATGATGTAAAGCGAGTAAATGGTTTTGAAACCCCATGCTTCTAAGTAGGGGTGTGCTAACATTTTAAGGCCGATAAATGAAAGCAAAATGCCCAGTCCGGGTTTCAAATAATGGAACTTGTCCATGATACTAGACAGGAAGAAAAACATCGAACGTAGTCCCATAATGGCAAAAACGTTGGAGAAAAAGACGATATAGGGGTCTTTGGTAATGGAGAAAATCGCAGGAATAGAATCAACGGCAAAAATCAAATCAGTAAAGGCAATTACGATAACTACGACAAAAATGGGAGTGATGTACCATTTTTTATACCGCTTGTGATAGATAAAAAAGTGGTCAACCACATTCCGACGATAGACGTTGAAATACTTGGAAGCAAATTTTACGGCAAAATGGTTATTAGGATCAATTTGTTCATCTTCTTCTTTCTGAAACAATATTTTGATACCCGTATAGACCAAGAACGCACCGAAAATGTAAATAATCCAATCGAATTTTTGAAGCAGGGCTGCTCCAACAAAAATGAAGATAAAACGAAGTATGACCGCGCCCGAAATTCCCCAAATCAACACTTTTTTGTAGAACTTCTCATGAACCCCAAAGGAGCTGAAAATCAAAATAAAGACAAAGATATTGTCGGCAGAGAGCGAATATTCAACCAAATAACCCGTGATGTATTCGAGGGCCATGTTGTTTTGAAAAATCTGTAAACTGGCTTCGAAATCAGTAGGAATCAGTTTTACGTGCTGAGCATATTTTTCCACTATGGTCTGTAAATGAGCCATATCCGAGACATCGTGAACCAAATAGCCGTACTTTTTAAGGAAGAAATAAAATGTAATGGACAAAGCCACCCACACTGCACTCCAAATTCCTGCTTCTTTAAAACTAACAATGTGGCTTTTTTGCTTGGTAAATACGCCGAGGTCAATCAGCATTACGAAAATGACAAAAATCGTGAATGCACCAAAAAATAGAGTTTCGTTCGAGAGCATGTTGTTTAGTAGGTAAAATTCGTGGAGGCCCGCGCAGAAGGGTATCCGTGGAATCCGAGTTCTATGTAAAGAAGTCGGAAACGCTTTTCAAAGTTCCGCAGATTCTTTCAGAATGACAAACGGTGGGTTACTTAGCCCAAGAGGGAGCAGGTGTATTTTCGTTGAAAAGCTCGTCAATATAATACTGCCGACGGGGACGTTTGTCGCAATCAGTAGCCCCGTTGATAGGATACTGACAAATGGAATAGACTTCCGTATCGTCGGGGTTCATAAGGCTGGCGTAGGTACCGTCAGGGAACTTTTTGGTGGTGTGAAAACGGGCCAAATAGCAATGCCCTAATTCGTGAAAGACCAATGCTTCCCGCATTTGGGGGGAAGCATCTTTCCAACAAAATTTTTGAATTCCAATAATGATATGTTTTTGATGATTTGTGGGGCTTGTACACATTCCACAAATAAAATCACCGTCGGGCTGGGCAAATTCTACAATCAAATTGTCAATCTTCATTTCCAAACCTCTTGCTTTGGCTTCGTTGACAAACGCCTGTACGTAAGGTTCTACTTCTTCGGGTACGCTGTATTCTGGCTCGGCTTCTTTTCGGCAGCTTCCAAAAAGCAGCACAGAGGCAATAAAAACCAAAGCGATTTTGCTCGAAAATTGCCGTTTAACGGTTGTTTCCATGAAGAAGAATACTTGTATTAGTGCAACTGTTTATACAACTTCCATAAACTCCCGAATTGCTTTTGCCGTTGCTTCGCTGTCTTCCACCATCCCCATGTGACCGCTTCCAGCCAATACAAGCGTGTGAGCATCCTTGGGCAATTCCGAAAGACCAATGTTTTTTTCAAACGAAATCAACTTGTCTTCCTGACCAAAAATAAACAGCACAGGAACAGCGGCATTTTGTAGCACCTGTGTGCGGTCGGGGCGGTTCATGATGGCCTTAAAACCCGCAATGACTGCTTGGGTAGGAAGTTGTGAATATTTCTCAATGTGATTCTTAATTACATCCGGATGTGCTTTCGCAAAACTCTCGGCATACATAGTAGGGGCTGATTGCTTAATAAAGGCAGCCGCTCCGTGAGTCTCCATGAATACCAACGTTTTTTTGCGTTGTTCTCGTTTGGCATCATCATCTGCGTAGGCAGTAGAGTGAAACAGGCCAAATCCGTGTAATGCATCAGGGTATTTTTCTGCAAAGGCTAACGTTAAGTACCCTCCCATCGAATGACCAATCAGTACGCATTGGGTAATTCCGCTTTCCTGAAGCCATTGATAGAGGCTATCGGCGTATTCTTCAATGCTGTTGCAGCCGGTCTCCGTTGAAATATCAGGTGTCAGTACCTGATATTCTCCAGACAATTGATTTTTTAATTCTTCCCAAATAGAGGCATCCACGCCGTGACCGTGAACAAGAACAATTGTTTTCATACTTTCAGTAATGGTTAGATAAGACAATAGCCCACGAATTTTACTTTCATGGGCTATTCGTCGGTAAGAAATACGCTAAAAATTCTATGCCACTGACTTCAAGACAAAGAGCGAAGAACGCTCAAATTTCTCGCGGGCGTAGTCGAGGGTAAGTGTAAATTCAGTTACTTCTTTCATGGAAGGCAAATCAAACATGGCGTCGGTCATGATGGCTTCGCAGATAGAGCGTAAACCACGCGCACCAAGTTTGTACATCAATGCCTGTTCTACAATGTATTCGAATACATCATCGTCAAACTTCAATTTAATGCCTTCCATATTAAACAGTTTTTGATACTGCTTGGAAAGGGCATTTTTAGGTTCGGTCAAAATTTGGCGTAAGGCATCGCCGTCCAACGGATTAAGATATGTCAATGCCGGAAGGCGGCCTATCAATTCAGGAATTAACCCAAATGATTTTAAGTCCTGCGGGGCGATGTAACGCAATAGATTGCCTTTGTCAAAAATTTCGCCCAAACGACGGTCATTGGTAAAGCCAATCGGGCGGGAATTGATACGTTTGGCAATGTGACGGTCTATGCCGTCAAAAGCACCACCGCAGATAAATAATATATTTTCGGTATTGAGCGGAATCAATTTTTGGTCGGGATGCTTGCGTCCCCCCTGTGGCGGTACATTTACAACGGAACCTTCCAATAGTTTCAGAAGCGCTTGCTGAACACCTTCACCGCTTACGTCCCGGGTGATGGATGGATTGTCGCTTTTACGGGCAATTTTATCAATTTCATCAATGAATACAATGCCTCGCTCGGCCGCTTCGGCGTTGTAATCGGCGGCTTGCAGCAGACGTGTCAAAATCGTTTCTACGTCTTCTCCCACGTATCCCGCCTCGGTAACTACGGTAGCATCGGCAATGCAGAAAGGAACTTGCAACAACTTGGCAATGGTACGTGCCAGATAGGTTTTACCCGTGCCCGTTTCACCCACCATGATGATATTGGTTTTTTCAATATGTACATCATCGTTCGATTTAGGCTGCATGAGGCGCTTGTAGTGATTATAAACCGCCACCGAAAGCGTTTTTTTTGCTTCATCCTGTCCTATCACATATTGGTCGAGATAGCGCTTGATCTCAAGGGGTTTGATGAGATTGAATTTGGGAGCGGAAGATTTTTCTTTCTTCTTTTTGGGATACAATTCCTCCTGAACTACGCCGTAGCCTTGCTCAATACAGAAGTTACAAATGTGGGCATCAATACCCGAAAGCAGTAGCTGGACTTCGTTTTTCCGTCTGCCACAAAATGAGCAATTTATTGCTGCCATGAAAGGAGTCAAAATGAGCGAATTATGATTTTTTATGATACAAAGTTAAGTTTAAACAACCGGAATCCCCAATAAGTTTATCTAACGGCCTCTCTATGTGCTTGCACCCGGATTGCAAAGGGCGCTTTAATTGCTGTAACTTTGCGTTAATCCCTTATCTAACCCTTTTTTCTTTCATGAAGTCATTTTTCCTTCTCGTCTTTTTCCTTTATTTAATCTGGGCTTGCGGCTCCAAAAGTGATAAAAATGCGGCCGGCATCCAAGATTCGACAGCCACAGCCGCTACTGACTCTACTGCTCCCAATAATTTTTATTGTATTCCAGGCATACAGGCAGGAACTGTGAAAGCCAACAGCATCGAGGCTTCGTTGAAACAACTGTTAGGGGCAGAAAATGTAGTGCGGGATTCGGTTTACATCGGCGAAGGTTTTTACGAAAAAGGTACCACTGTTTTTAAAGGCACTCCCGAAGAAGCTCAAATTTTGTGGAAGGATACTATCAACTACGCAAAGCCCGCGAGCGTGATGATTCGTTCGGCCCAAGGAAAGCCAAGTCAGTGGCTGGTAGACAGTGGAATCATGATGGGAATGACCCTGAAGGAAGTGGAAAAAATAAATGGTAAGCCGTTCAAAATTGCAGGCTTTGGGTGCGACTATGGCGGCTTTGCGACCGATTGGCAGCGTGGAAAACTCGCCGGTAAAAACGAAGTGGAGAATCTCGTAGTTCGATTTTATTACAACATCGAAGATGACAAACTTGGCGCTATCGCTGACAATGTAATGGGCGAAGGGCCGTTTTTATCCTCCAATCCGGCCATGCAAAAAATCAATCCGAAAGTGGTGGAGATTACGATTGGGTTTGATTGAGAAACGGAACCTTTTTACCTTTTCAACATTCGCCGAAAATCGTAAAAAAGTCGTTCAATCAGTCGTAAATCTTCGGTTACGATTTCTCCGGTGGCGCTCATGCCGTTACGAAAGAGAATGGTGCGCTTGGAAGAGGTAACAAGTCCTTGCGGAAAAGTAACTTTGAGTACATAAAGGCTGTCTTGGGGTAATTCAGAAATGGCGGTTATTTCCCCCCGGACCGACCCAAATTCCTGAAACGGATAGCCGGGCAGTTTTACGATGACTTCCTGGCCTCGTTGCACTTTCCCAAAATTGTACTGCCCCAAATACATTTCACCGTGGAAACCCGAATTTTGGGGCAATACATAAAACAGTTCCTGTCCTGTTTTTACGGTTTGCCCTTCCTGCAAAGGGGCTAAAAAGGCGACTTTGCCGCTTACGGGGGCAATCACTACAAACCGTTGTTTCCACGCTTCAATGTCGCTTTTAAGGGTATTGATAGCTTGAAAAAGGCTATTTTTTTGCTCAATACGCGTTTTTGCTAACTCCAACAGCTCCTGCCGTTTTTGGTTCTGCGCCATTCCGTTGTTGTTAAAGGCGGTTTGTGCTTGGTCAACCACCTGTTTTTTAGCAATAAAGATACTTTGAGAACGGCGTACCTCCACATCAGCCACAACTTTTTCTTTCTGTAAACTCCGATTCATTTGCAGGTCGGTTTCTGCCAACTCTAAATCACCTTTGTGGTTGATAATTTGCGTATGAAGATTGTCTTCAAGGATTTTAAGTTGGGCGAGGTCGTTTTGTAAAGCGGCTTGTTTTTGGTCAAAAGTGCCTCCTTTCAGCAATGCACTGGAACGGGTATACATGTCCTGAAACGCTTGAAATGATTTTTGAAGTTCTCCCAATTGGAAATAGAAAGGAATCGGCAATTGATACAGGTTAGCCAAATCGTCACGCTGAATGCATTTTACCAATGAATCTACCATTCCTGCTACCGCCAATACTTCGTCCGGGTTGGCAGTACTTTCCAAATAAGCTAACTGCTGAGCCTTCCGGACGTTATCTCCCTCTTTTGTAAACAGCTTCACTAATTTGCCGTCAGATTTGGCATTGGCTGATTTAGGAAAATCATCTCCCACAATGCGCAGAGAGCCTTTGACCAAATCAGGGTATTTCACAAACCAACCCACAAACACTAAAACCAAAAGAACAAAGAAAAAAACGGTAATCCCCCAACGTACCAACCACGAAGGCGGCTGACTCAAAATTTCATCTACTTCACTGCTGCGCAGATGAATCGTTTCGTTATGATTTGGCATGATTAATTTCCTAATTCCAACTGATTCTTAACCAATTCGTAATACTTACCTTCTTGCCTTGTGAGTTCAGAATGAGTTCCTGTTTCTACAATTTCTCCCCTTTCCATTACCACAATTTGATCGGCATTTTTGACGGTGCTTAATCGGTGCGCTACCACCACAACGGTTCGGCGTCCTGTTGAACCACTCTTAAAAAACTCTTCTAAGTTTTCCATAATAACGCGCTCATTATTAGCGTCAAGGGCGTTGGTGGCTTCGTCAAAAAACAAAAAATAAGGGTCTTTATACACCGCTCGGGCTATCAGCAGGCGCTGTCGTTGCCCTTGGCTGATGCCATTGCCTTCGGTGCCTATTTTGGTATTGTAGCCCAAAGGCAGCGATTCAATAAATTCCTGAATGTTTGCCACTTTTACAGCATAAAGGAGTTTCTGAACATTGGGCACTTCGTCGCCTACGGCAATGTTATTGGCGATGGTATCCGAAAAAATAAACCCATCCTGCAAAACGGTACCGCATTGGCTGCGCCATTGGCGATGGGGTATGGCAGACAATTTTGTATTACCTAAATAAATTTCTCCATGAGGGAGGGGGCTTGTGGGCAAGTCATAAAACCGCAACAGCAACTTCAAAAGTGTCGTTTTGCCGCTGCCGCTTGTTCCTACAATCGCCGTGATTTTCCCGGCGGGAATATGCAGATTAATGTTTTTCAATACCGGCTCATTTCCCGCGCCGGGGTAAGTGAAAGAAAGATTGTGAATACCAAGTCCCCTAACCCCCGGAGGGGGAATAACAGTTGTTCCCCTATTGGGGCGGTTCGACGATTCGATTAGGGGGCTGCTCTCATCTTCCACTTCATGTATCTCATTCAATCGCTCCAAACTTATCTTGGCGTCCTGCCAGTGCTGTACAAACTGGATTAGCTGTTCCACCGGGCTGTTCATCTGACCTACAATGTATTGCAAAGCCATCATTGCTCCCAGGGTAAGCTGCCCGTTGACCACCGCCGTAGCGGCCAAAAACGTAATGACGATATTCTTGCCTTCGTTCAAAAACATCGCTCCCGCCTGCTGATACTGACCAATTTCCAGACCTTTCATACTGAGTTTGAATTGGCGCACCTGTAAGTTTTCCCATTGCCAGCGTTTGAGGTGTTCGGCATTATTCAATTTTATGGTTCATCAGGCATTATAGTGGTTGGAGGAAATTGACGAGTATGCGCTCTCGAAATTGCTCAAAGTTTCGGAACCCGTAGGCTCCTCGTTTCAAGGTCTTGATGGCGTTATTAATC
>NZ_JAIXST010000097.1 GCF_027484545.1 Runella sp.
CTACTTGATAAATTTATTATCGGTCTGGGAATTTGCCCTGAAACCACTAAAAATTCAGACAATTATCAAAATCTAATCAATTATACTAAAATCGCCGCTTAATTCGTAGCGGACTATTGCAATAAGGAAAAGAGTATAAATGTTAGGCGTAGTGCGTTCGACCTCTTATACTCAAAACTGCTTACTGTAACACGTTTAACCATTCTCTTAATTGTTACAACTTCACAGCCTTCCCTGTTTTGGCAGATTGAACGGCCGCTTCCAAAATTTCCACAACTATTTGATTAACTTCCAGCGACGAAAGATCTTTCTCCGGTTTTATTTCTCCTTTTATGACTGCGGCAAAATACGAGAAGGGGTCGTCGTAAGGTGCTGAAAGTTTCGTTAGTTCCCGTTTTTCTTCAACAGCATCGCGCTTTACTCCATCGCCTAAGCGGGTGCGCATTTGCAACGTACGGTCACAAACTACATATCCTTTTTGACCATAAATTTCCATGTCTTTACGATCAAAAGGCCAATTCCACGATGCCTGAATGATGGCCTGTGATTTAGGATACGTCAAAATAATAGTCGCTTCGTCATCTACTTTGGGATACACATCTGGCTTCATTTGTTGAGTAACTGCCGTCACTGTCAACGGACGCTCTCCTTTCATCAGCCACGTCATCAGATTAGCGCCATAACACCCAAAGTCAATGACGGCTCCGCCTCCATTCATGACAGGATCAGTTAACCAACTCAAAAATTCCTGCGAACAACCGATTTCTTTCGGCCCTTTGTGACCATCATGCACCACTACTTTACGAATATCTCCTAAGGCATTTTTGCCATATATCAAATCATAAGCTACCTGATGGCTTGAATACCAAGTCGTTTCAAAATTAGTCAGCAACTGAATATTGTGTTTTTTAGCCAATGCAACCATCACCTTTGCGTGAGCGGTATTGACGGCCAACGGCTTTTCAACCATGACGTGAATGCCTTTGGGTGCACAAATTTCAACCACTTGTTTGTGTTCAAAAATACTGTTGAAGGCACAAACGGCTTCGGGTTTAGTGGCCGCAATCATGGCTTCCAGCGTGGGGTACCAAAGATTTTCAGGCAAATTATAGCGCTTTAAATAACGCATTGCCAATTCACGATTGGGTTCGGCAACCCCCACAATTTCCACATCCCCTTTGGCGGGTCGACCTAAGATTTGGTGAACGTGGTCATGGATAAATCCAGCAATTCCTAAACGCAAGGGTTTGGCATACATCAGATTAGTGAGAAGAAAAACACAGCAAAAGAGAATGAGTTTCAGGGTTTTCATACAAGGATCGGACCGCCGAAGCGGAAGGTTTATAAACAAAAGCAATGAACCTTCGGAAAATCCCCATCCAATCGTAACAAAAAAGCGGGCATCCCCCTAAGAGATGCACGCTTTAAAGAAGGAATTAAAACTATTATACAGTTACGGCCAAATCAGCACGATAAACACCTGCGTCTAATTTTTCACGCATAGCATCAAATGCATTGAGTGTTTTCTCTACATCGGCCAGCGTATGCGAAGCCGTTGGAATAAGGCGCAAGATAATTTGACCTTTTGGAATCACCGGATAAACAATAATAGAACAGAAAATGCCCATATTTTCGCGCAAATCACGTACCATGTTGGTTACTTCGGGAAGTCCGCCTTCCAATCCCTGCATAAAAACGGGAGTAACGGGCGAAGTCGTCTCTCCGATGTCGAAACCGCGCTCACGAAGCCCGCTTTGCAGCGAGTGTACGATTTCCCAAAGATTTTTACGTAATTCGGGATGTTGTTTAATCAATTCTAAGCGCTTGCGTCCGGCTTCTACGTAAGGCATCGGCAATGCTTTGGCGTAGGTTTGTGAACGCATATTGTATTTGAGATACATGATAATATCTTCATCATCCGCCGCTACAAAGGCCCCAATCGCCGCCATAGATTTAGCAAACGTCGAGAAATACAGGTCAATCTCTTTCGACACGCCAAACATTTCGCCTACGCCTCCGCCATTTTCGCCCATGGTACCAAACCCGTGCGCATCGTCCACCAAAAGACGGAAATTGTATTTATTTTTGAGTTCAACTATTTTATCCAAACTCCCCACTTTGCCAGACATGCCAAATACGCCTTCTGTAATGACCAACACCCCTCCTCCTTTTTCATTGGCAAGTTTGGTAGCACGAATCAGGTTTTTCTCCAAGCTTTCTATATCATTATGGTTATACTTGTAGTACTGCCCCATTTTAGCTTTGTGCAGTCGAATACCGTCAATTAAACACGCATGAGCTTCGGCATCGTAGACAATTACATCTCGGTGGTCACAGATGCACTCGATAACTGACATTACGCCCTGATAGCCGTAATTGAGCAGAAAAGCCTCTTTTTTCCCAACAAATTCAGCCAGTTCTTTTTCAAAAAGCTCGTGCAAATCAGAATTTCCCGACATCATACGAGCGCCCATCGGATATGCTAATCCCCATTTGGCACTGGCTTCTGCATCTGCTTTACGAACTTCGGGATGGTTGGCCAAGCCCAGATAGTTGTTCAAACTCCAGTTCAGGACTTCTCTCCCCTGAAATTTCATGTGTGGGCCAATTTCTCCTTCCAGCTTGGGAAATGAAAAATAATGATGGCTGTTCAGTGCCTTTGCAGCTGCCCCGATTGGGCCCCAGTTATTGCGTAGTTTCTCGAAAATATCCACTTTACTATGCTATTTTTAGAGTTAGATACCCATTTTGGATAAATATTGTGCAAATTTATTGATTCCTAACTCAACTTCAAAGAGTTAGCTGACATTGCATTCCAAGTTAGGCTACCTCGCCTCCAGAAGGCAATAGTACAAATATACATTTAATGACGTAATGTTAACTCAAAATTAAAATGATTGCCAGCGAACCAAAGCCCGAGCGTTTCTTCTAAATTTGTGCCTAATCCTTTCACAAATCCATAAAACTAACTAAAATCATGGAAGATCAATTAAAAAATGCTGCCGAACAAGCCAAGGCAAAAGCACAGGAATTTGCCGCAGAAGCAAAAGAAACATTTGATGAACTCAAAGGAGAAATTACTGAAAAAATACAAAGTGTGGATGTAGAAGCTTTGAAAGCGCAGGCAAGTGCCAAAGCAGAAGAAATGAAAACGGAAGCAGAAGAAGCTTTCGCAGAAGCAAAGGTAAAAGCAGGCGAATTGGCTGCTGAAGCACAGGAAAAATTTGAAGATTTGAAAGAAGAAGCAGGTGAAGCTTTTGAAAAAGCAACCGGTTTTATCAAAGGTCTTTTTGGCGGCAGCGACGACGCTCCGAAAGAAGAAGTTAAATAAGAAAACTGCTACGGTAGTATCAGCAAAATCTCTTCTTACCAAGAAAAAGCAGAAAACACTTTTACTGTGTTTTCTGCTTTTTTTATTCCCCAATCCGTATTTTCTTTTTTGAAACAGCCATTTCTTCGACCGGGAATTGCAAAGAAGAGACGTGAATATAATAAAACATAAACGTCATCCATGGAAAAAACAAAAATTGTCCCGCGTTGAGATTTGACTCAAAATAAGGAATAATCATCAAGGCCGGCAAAAAGATAAAGTATTGGCTGTCAAAGCGCAGGTACTTTAAAAAGGCATTGATGGCATAAAAAATCAAAAAAAACAGAAAACAAAGAATCCCGCCCGAAAACAGAACTTCCAAATAAGAATTGTGAGAGGCCAATTCGGTTCGTACGCCTGCATACCGCTCCAATCCCGCTCGAAAACCGTCAAATCCAAAACCAGTAATAAGTACATTGGGATACTCCGAAAAAACTTTAAAAGCTTCCTGTGCCAACTTGAAGCGCACTTCTCCCCTTTGCCGTCTGATATTGGCATATTTTGCACGAAGGTTGACTACTGAGTCGGGGCTTGCAACGATATAATACGCAAAAGCAATAATACAGATGCTTGCTCCTATCTTTAAGTAAGTGGAAATAATCCGACTCCGCGTCACCAACACCAACGATGAAACGGCCAGCCCGGCGTAGCTGCTGCGTGACCCCGTCAGAACAATCGCCCATAAAACCACAAAAGAAGTCAGAAAAAAAAGATAGCGCAGCCAACGGGACATGGGGAGATTGGCGTATAAATCAAAACTCATCACCACAAACATAGTGCAACTCCAACCAATGATGTTGGCCTTGTAAGCTCCTACGTATTGTCCATACACATTTTCCGATTGAAATGCCACACCAGTGAATAACATGACCGCAACGGGATAGAAATAGATTAAGCTAAAAATTTGCAATAATTTGATTTTGGCCTCGTCTTTTGCATAGTGTCTGAAAAGATAAACGATGAAGTAGTTGGTATAAATTAAGAAGGGTATCCACGATAAAATACGTCCAAAACTGCGGGAAACTTCTACACTGAACGGCAAAACAACGACATTCAAGCCCACAAACCCGTACAATACCCAATTTTTGCCCTGATTAAAAATATACTTGATTTGGCCTTGCGCTAACAAAATTCCTGCCAGAGAAACCACCACTAACCCCGTTCGAAATAGCTTTGCCGCCTGAAAAGAATCTCCTCTCAACCCATATCCATACACCACCAAAAACACATTGAAAAAATACAGCACCAAGTGCCAATTCCAACGTTGTTGATTTCGAAAAACGTTATGCCATTGCATATTTTAAGTCCCCAGTCCATAGTCGACAGTCAATAGTCAAGAAGCATAGTTGACAGTCCACAGAAATAATTTATCATGGGTTGTCGACTGTGGACTGATTACTATGGACTGACAACTGATTCAAGCATTTCTACAAAGTTGCGTAACATTTTGTCTTTGGAAAACTTTTGGATAAAATTCCTCCCGTTTTGGGCTTTCTGAAGCCGTATTTCAGGATGTTGAATGCACTCTCTGACGGCATCTGCAAGCATTTCTGCATTTCCTGATTCAATCAGCCAACCGTTGTTTCCATTGTCCAGCACTTCGGGGATCCCTCCTACGCGCGAGCTGATTACTAAAATTCCGTGCGCTAATGCTTCGATATTGGCCACGCCAAAAGCTTCCGTATACGACGGAACGCAGAAAATATCATTAATCCGTAAGTATTCATACACCCGTGCCTGCGGTTGTGGACCTACGTATTCAAGTTGTATATTCGAACTATGAGCAAAAAATGATTTTAAGTGCGATTCAAACCAAGGTTCCGGCCCAACTACAGTCAGCAAAAATTGATATTCGGGTAGATTTGTAAGCGCTTTGGCCACCAAAGGCAGTTGTCCTACCAAATAATCAGCTTTGACAAAAAGCACTTTGATCGGAGATGAGAATTCCCGATGCGGATTGAAATCAATATCATTCAGGGGAATGGATTTGTAAAGTTTCGTAACTTTTTCAGCGGGCAAGTGATACGTTTTTCGGATTCTTTCCTGCAAAAATTCGGAATTGGCAATTATCAATCGATGCTTTTGAGCCGACAATCGTTCAAACTGTTTGAAGGCAAACCGTTTGAGCCACAGTGATTTTAACTCAAAATTTTGCCAAGTGGACAGCATGTTCTTTTCATCGTTTATCATGCCCACCGTTGGCTTTTTGGAAACTAAACTCGCCCAAGTACCATTAAAAGAATTGATAAAAACCAACACATCAAAATCGTACGATTTTTCTATTTCTTTGACCTTTTGATAATAAATAAACCAGCGCAGTATCTGTCCAAAAGGTTTAAATAAACGAGGAATAGCGAGTTTTACTTTATATACGTACTTCAACTTTTCCAAACGCTCCTCCGAAACATCTTCGGTAACAACTCTTATTTCATGATTTGGAAATAACTCATTGATTTCCAAAATTATATTCGCAAACCGTACAGGGCCATTGGTCACATTCTCAAAGGCATTGGTACAAAATACTATTTTCATACTTTCTTTCTCGCAATATAAACCTTCTCATTGGGCGAAATGCCGTACCGTTTATTGTCAATCCGTTGGGCATAGATATCATCTTCCACTTCAAACCCTTGCGCCCGAAGCCGGTCGGCGTAGTCGGCACCGTAGTACCAACGCTGGTCATGTCCGTGATACAATTTTTGTTTTTCTTCTTTTGTCAACGAAGCGTCCGAGAACGATTTTGGCAAATTTAAGTTGATAGGATCGTGAAAAACCGCGTAGCCATTGGGCTTTAGTACTCGCAAAACCTCGCGCATTACCTTTGAATCATCGGGAACCATGACCAAAATTCCAATCGCAATGAGCACATCAAACGTATTGTTAGGAAACTGAATGTCATCAATGGACATGACGTAATCGGGCTTGACGGTAATGCTGCTCGTAAACGACGTCATGTAGTCGGCAGTGACGTACTCAATAAAAGGATTATTTTTAATGGTAGGAATCAGGCAAATATCCGGTGCAAAGTGCAGCACTTTTTTACGCGGGGTTTCATAAAACCCAAGTCTATCCCGCAGCGTAAGGTAAATATAGCGATGACGTTCGAGCGATTTGCAAGTGGGGCAATAGGCATTTTTACGATAGCGAAAGGGCATAAAAGCTTTGTAGGAAGTTCCACAAATGGGACATTCTACGTCATTGCCCAACCGATACGGAATACTTTTCAATTGTAGCCGTAAGCCGCTTAAACGCCCAATTGCGCCTTGCCCCATCCATTTTTTCAGAACCTGTTTCATAGTTCAAATAAGTTCAAAATATCCCGATAATTGGTTGAATCCACTATGTTAAAGTTTTGTTGACCAACTGCCTCACAATCAATCTTTATAGCATTGTATAGGCGATGCTTCAACTGTTTGGGCGTATTAAAAAGCAATTCTGATTGGTGCCCCAAAAGTGTCATCATTGCCTCTGTTTTTAGCGTAATAACAGGTTTACCGAAAGACATAGCTAAATCGACCGACCCCGAATGGTCAATCCGAACGAAAGGCAGCACAATGACATCGGCAGAGTTGAAAAACACCTGAACTTCCTCGTCCTCAATAAAACGATGAAATATAGTCACGCTTGGAATCGTGTCGGCCTGTTGTTTGATAGACGCAAAATAAGCTGCATCGTAACTTTTTCCTGCTATAATCAGACGGTCGTTCGGTTGGGCTATTTCAGCGTAGGCTTTGAGCAAATTGTCTATTCCTTTGTAGGGTTTCAGTTCTCCAAAAAACAGATATACGAAATCGTTTTCATTCAAATTCAACCGTTTACGGCTTTCCTTTCTCCCTATTTTATTTTCATAATAAAAGTGATACGGCAAATCCTGAATGACTTTGATTCGTTCGGGCTTCAACCCAAATCGCTCAATCGCTGCTTTTTTTGTTTCTTCGGAATATACTCTGATTTGCGAACAATTTCGTAGGAAAAAACCATATATCACTTTTTCCAATCCAAGCCATAATCGGGCATGATTTTGAAGATTATGGAGCGTATGAACCATTTTTGCCCGATAAAAAAAACGCGTGTACGTAATTTCGAAAACAAAAATCAGCGATTTTATCCAACTCCAAAAAAGCGATTTCCCGAGGATAAAACTGTGAACCCAATCGTAATAAATGACATCAGGCTGATGCTGATGTAAAGCCCGAAAGGTACTTCCCAACGGATATTTTTTTCCAACGTTTACCACCATCCCTTGCTGACGAAGGTAGCGTACCAATTCATATTGAAAGGGATTTTCGGGGCCCGCATCGGGCAATACAACTACTTTAAGGGAAGGCTGGGGCAATTGGAGTACGGTTTAAAAAAATTAAGCAATGCAAAAATACAAAATGTGCTTAGAAAAGAACATCCGAAGGCTTTGTATATCAAAACTGTCCCGCAGTTAGCATCTGTTTTCATCGAAAATGCATACGACTCACTTACTTTAACACCCGTTTCAAATGAAAAATAATTGTTGCTGTAATATTTAGTGTTCTTGATGCTGCTTTTGCTAAGTTGAGAGCCTCTGCCCTCAAAGTTGATAAGGCATAACTACCTTTTTCTGACCATGCAATGGGTTTATTTTTTTGCCGATAGGCCACAATCATGTCCACGCCTTTTTCTGCTCTGCCCGAACC
>NZ_JAIXST010000171.1 GCF_027484545.1 Runella sp.
TCTTAAAGCGAGAGCCGACTGAAATGAGTTTGGCTCGTAAGCGAAAGAAAGCCGCTCGCGACGATGCTTACCTTAAAACCCTGTTAAACCAACTTAACACTTGATGCAATCACCCTAATCAGCAGGGCCTTCTTCCTGGTCAAACTCCAGTGAGTCCTTTTGGCGTTGCTACCCCGGCAGGACAACCCTATAAAGCTGCGCCCTCGAATTATTCAGGCACTGAAACAGTGAGCAGTTATGATAGCGATGTAGTAGATTGGGTACTCGTTTCGTTAAGAACAAACATAAGCGATGCCAATTCGGTCGTTTACAAATCGGCTGCTTTACTTCGAAAAACGGGAACGGTTACCCTTGTATCAGCATGTCCCTTACTCAACCCGTCCCAGTCTTATTCCGTTGTAGTCGAACACAGGTCACACATTGGAGCAGCCTCTCATCAGCCTATTGCCATTGTAGCCAATAAAATTACGTATGATTTTACGCTTCAGCAGTCCTATATTCCAATAAACGTCCCTTCTTCTGGTCAACAAAAAGTAGGATCAGTCTATTGTCTATTTGCGGGAGATTGCAGTAAGGCGTCTTTCTCTGAAATCAATGCAAACGATGCTACTATTTGGAGAACCGACAATGGCAAATTTCCTCGTTATCAGCTTACTGATTTTAATCTGGATGGAAATATTAATGCCAATGATGATACAATATGGAGAAGGAACAATGGTAAGTTTTCCGGAATTACTTTTTAAAATTGGCACATTTATTGCACTATAAACCAAGGAGATAAAACATCTCCTCTCAAAAATTGGACCAAATTTTTCATTTCTTATGAAAAAGTTTCTAACTCAATCTCTTTTTATTATTGCAAGCCTATTAGTACTATCTACGCTTGCCAAAGCTCAAACATCTGCGGGACGTTATGAAGTACGGCTTGTACATAATTCTTTCGACTGTGTAAAAGATTCCGTAAAAGTCTGTTTAGAGATTCGAGCGACCTCTGCCGATAGCGCGTTTGTAATGGGGAGTGCTAATATTTACCTCGCTTTCCAAAACAATCAACTCGTTGCTCCGGTCATTAATAGTTATTCTAATTTTCATGATACTAACATTTATTCTTTTGTAGATTTAGTACCCACAGTAGGTGCTAATTCAACAATCGTAAGTCTTAATATCGTGAATAATGGGCGAAATGGCGCGGGTACAACCGTTGGAACAAATTGGATGCCAATTGCGTGCCTTAGATTTGGCATAGCAGCTGCTAATCAGACAAAATGCTACAGTTTATCTATTAATGCCTCCCAGCCATCTACCGTCGTAACCCGAGCGTTTCCTAATCCATTGAACCCAGCAGGACTTTCATCAACACTGGAAATATCTCAAGGCTCTTTGACTTCGATTACCAATCAATGCCCAACAACGCCGATAGCCACATTATCAGGAGGCGGAACAATTGCTTCGGGAGGCAGTGCCAATCTGGTTATCACTTCCCAAAATAATGTACTTCCCGCTACAGTGGTAATAAGCGGAGGTGCAGGAACAGTAACCCTTACCTCTGTTGATCCCAGTAAGACACTTTCGGTATCACCCACCCAAAATACAAGTTATACCATTCAAAGCGTGTCAGGAGAATGCGGTACGGGAAGCGGACAAGGTACTGCCACAGTTACGTTAGCCCCTTGTACTGCACCTATAGTTACCTTGTCGGGAGGCGGAACAATTGCTTCGGGAGGCAGTGCCAATCTGGTTATCACTTCCCAAAATAATGTACTTCCCGCTACAGTGGTAATAAGTGGAGGTGCAGGAACGGTAACACTTACCTCTGTTGACCCCAGTAAGACACTTTCGGTATCACCTACCCAAAATACAAGTTATACCATCCAAAGTGTAACAGGTGCATGTGGCGCAGGAAGCGGTCAGGGAAGTGCGTCGGTAGCAGTAACAGGAGGTCCGGACCCCAATCCTTGCCCTCCGGGCAAATGTGTTCCTTTGACGGTTCGAATACTGAAATAGGAATCAATGCTTAAAAATATCCAATAGATAAGTGGCTGCTCGAATGGGCAGCCATTTTTCGTTTTGGACATTTGCTTCTATCTCAGGCAGCTTTTCTTTAACTTCCAAATGGTGATAAAACTGTTCTTCTAACGCATAGCGAATGAGGCTGTACATCCATTCCAAATTTTGGCGTTGGCGATTTTGTAGATATGCTCCATTACTTCTTACCAATGAATAATAATCCGATATCATTTCCCAAATTTCACTCAATCCTCTTTTTTCAAGTGCTGAACAAGTTTTTACTTGTGGAAACCAACTATTCTCGGCAGGTGGAAACAAATGAAACGCATTTTGGTATTCAGCTACGGCTCGTTGGGTTGCCGTTTGATTCTCCCCATCAGCTTTCGTAATCACCACTGCATCAGCCATTTCCATAATCCCCTTTTTAATTCCCTGAAGCTCATCTCCCGCGCCTGCAAGCATCAAAAGCAGGAAGAAATCCACCATTCCTTTCACTAACGTTTCTGATTGCCCCACGCCTACCGTCTCTACAAATACCACATCAAAGCCTGCGGCTTCACAGAGAAGCATTGTTTCGCGTGTTTTGTTGGCCACTCCTCCCAATGAACCACCCGAAGGAGAAGGGCGAATGTAAGCCAAAGGATCATGAGCAAGCTCTTCCATACGGGTTTTATCACCCATAATACTTCCTTTAGAGCGTTGACTTGTAGGGTCAATGGCCAACACAGCCAGTTTTTTCCCTGAAGCTGTCAGCTGTTTTCCAAAAGATTCAATAAAGGTACTCTTTCCTACACCGGGTACACCTGTAATGCCAATGCGCATGGCATAACCGGCATGTGGAAGAATTTGTTCGAGAACTTGTTGTGACAGGATTTTATCGGAAGGTAATTGACTCTCAATAAGTGTAATGGCCCGGCTGAGTATCATTCGGTTGCCCGACAATACCCCTTCTACATAAGCTTCGACGGAGAGACGATTTTGCAAAGGAATACTTGCAGTTTACAATCAATAGGCAGTAATTCTCGGTAAAAATAACAGACTGAAACATACCTGCAAATCTAATTTACTCCGATTCATCATCTGCCGGCTCATGAACCAAAAAAGCTTCGGCCCATAATAAATCTTCGGGAGTTGTAATCTTAATATTTTCGTACGCGCCTTCAACAAGTGTAGTAGGATAACCTACATGGTTAATAACACTGGCACAGTCGGTAAACGAACCTTGCTCAGGGGTATCGAACGCAAGTCGCATCCAATCCAATCGAAATGTTTGGGGAGTTTGAATAAGACGATAACCCGTACGGTCAACGGCCTGATTCGTACCATTTTCCTCAGCCAATCGCAAAGAATCTTTTAAGGGAACACTCGTAACTGCGGCTCCCTTTTCGGCAGCAATTTCAAAACCTTTAGCAATGATTTCAGGAGTTACAAAAGGCCGAACCCCATCGTGGACGGCTACTAATCCTTCTTTGGCAGTAATTCTTTTCAGTCCATTTTTAACGGATTGAAAGCGGCTGTTACCTCCCGTAACAGTCACAATAGCAGGGTAAAATTTATGCTTATCACACAGTGCGTACCAAGCCTTCATTTCGTTAGCCGGGAGAACCAGAATAATTTGAAGAGAAGAGTCATACGCGATAAACCGCTCTAACGTATGAATCAGAATGGGCTTCCCTCCTATCAACATAAATTGTTTGGGAGTTTTCTTACCCATTCTTGTACCGCTTCCTCCGGCTACGACAATGGCAAATTTCGTCATTTGATTAAAGAATCAACATTGCATCGCCGTAGCTGAAAAACTTATATTTCTCCTGCATCGCTATATCATACGCTTCTTTAATAAGTTCATGGCCTCCAAAAGCAGAAGTCATCATCATTAAAATAGATTCGGGTAAATGAAAGTTGGTCAACAGGCAATTGGAAATCTTGAAATCGTAGGGAGGGAAAATAAATTTATCGGTCCATCCTTCAAATGATTTAACGCGGTTATTCGCCGACACAGATGATTCAAGTGCTTTAAGCGACGTAGTACCAATAGCACAAACTTTTTTGTTGTTATCCAGCGCCTGATTAATTATCTGAGCACTGGCGTCGGTAATAGCGAAGTTTTCTGAATCAGTTTTGTGTTTGGTCAAGTCTTCTACATCCACTTGGCGGAATGTTCCCACTCCTACATGCAATGTAATTGGAGTAAAGTGAATACCCTTTATTTCCATGCGTCGTTGAATGACTTTTGTAAAGTGCATACCCGCCGTAGGAGCAGCGACAGCCCCCACATGTTGCGCAAAAATAGTTTGATAACGCTCACGGTCAGCATCTTCTACCTTACGATTTATGTCACGGGGTAGTGGTGTTTCACCCAATTCATCGATTGCGCGCATCAACTCTTCGTGATTTCCATCGTATAAAAACCGAATCGTACGTCCGCGAGACGTGGTATTATCAATGACTTCCGCCACTAAATCGCTATCGCCGAAATACAGCTTGTTACCTACCCGAATTTTACGGGCGGGATCAACAAGTACATCCCAAAGACGCATTTCTCGATTCAATTCACGCAATAAAAATACTTCGATTTTGGCACCTGTTTTTTCCTTTTGGCCATACAAACGAGCCGGAAAAACTTTAGTGTCATTAACAACCATTACATCACCTTCACTAAAGTAATCTATGATTTCGGAGAATTTCTTGTGTTCAATTTTCTTAGTTTGACGATTTACCACCATTAGGCGGGATTCGCCACGGTCGGCAGGATAGAGCGCAATTAGGCTCTGGGGAAGGTCAAACTTAAACTCAGACAGTTTCATATATCTTTTTATCTAAAAGACACCTCAAAAAATTAAGACCGCAAAAGTACTAATAAAGTCGCTATAATCAGCCACTTCGGTTCTTTTTTTTAGATATAACTGGCTTTATCAGGGTAGTAAGTGCATTAGGGAGCTACTGTGATGCTAAAAGTCACGTTTACGTCGTCGCTCCCAGGTGTGATAGTGCCATTTTTAACTGGTTGCCCATTGATTGGAGGTTGATGACGCAACTGAACTCGTAATGTTCCCATATTGGTAAAACTCGTTATGACAGTGCCCGTAAGTCCTAAAGGAAAATTGCGACTGTCTTTATCTCCTGCAGTATAGGTAAACAAACTGGAAGGGATAGGTGTAAATGCGATTAAATGTTTGTCAGCTTCGGATTGAATATCAGCTGTTTTATTAACGGCAGGTGTGCTGCTTTCATCCAGAAATTCTACATCCAGTTTATAAGTACGGCTTGCACGTAAAACAATAGAGGTGATTGTCGGCGCATTTCCTCCGTCTCCATCCAAATCTTTCCATTGAAACGTTTGGGTGTTGGTCGTTCCGTTTTCGGTAAACTTCAGGCGTACAGTAGTGATCAATTCGTTTTCTTCAGCCGGAGTAGGCTGTTCTTTTTTACCACATCCCCCAATGAATAATAAAATTGCCAAAAACAAGGGTACTTTCGTAGGTAATTGCTTCATTTTTGATGAAAAATAAGTTTGAACTATTGGTTTTTAAAAGCTCCATTTTAATCGAACTGAACTATTCCTGCCTTGCTCAATCGCGTAGTATCTAAATCTATTAAGATAATCTCGATAAGCAGTATCGAACAGATTTTGTACTGTAATGCTCCATTGAAGAACTTTCCCTTTGGATAAAGGCAAATCTCCCCCTGCAACTACTGACCAGAGATGATAGGCCGCAGGCGGCTCCATGAAATCGCTGTTGGGCGGTACACGCCGCTGCCTGTCTACCCAAAGATGATTTAATGAGAAATACGTGTTATCACATTTCAATGCTTTTCCCAATTGCCAACGCAGTCCACTTTCAAGACGATTGGCGGGAATTAATACCAAATAATTGTTTTGTCGAAGGTCGTAAGCACGTAAATAGGCCAATTTTTGAGTATGTATGAGTTTGTTAGTGATGATTTCCCATTCAGTATCTACATCAATGCCCGTAAAAACTGCCTGCGTTTGAACATTTTTAAAATAGGGGAAAGCACCCCGTATTGTTAAAATGGGTTCTGCCTGAGGTTTAAGGTAAATAAAATTCTGAATCAAATTTCGATAAACTCCTAATTCAGCCCGAAAGCGCTTGTGAGTATAATCAACACTGCCGATCAAATTGTACGCTACTTCGGGTTTCAATTGGTCGTCGCCTTCTTCGTAGGCGGCGGCCCCGTGGTGCACACCCTTGCTGTATAATTCGCTTGGGTTAGGCGGTCGCCAAGCTGTCCCAAAATTGACCCGAAAAGAAAGCCCTTCTCTTGCTGTATGTACCACTCCTGATGTGCCTGACCAACTACCAAAGTAGTGTAGACGAGGGTCCAACGTCGTTCCAATAAATTGAAAAACGTCTAATTTTCTCCAATCATACCTTACTCCGGCCTCCCATTCCCACTTTTGATGAACAACACGCTCAATCAAAAACAAACCAAGATTTTTTTGCTCAAAATCAGGAATAAGCGGCCGCCCATCCGTAAAATTATATTGGTACAAACCGCTTAGACCCACTTGGCCGTTCACTTTACTGGCTATCGGTTTATGTTCAAAGGTTAAATCGCCCGTAAAAGTCGTTAACCGAAATAAAAGTGCAGGGTTGGTGGTTGCTTGTGGTCCGTGTAAATCATATTCAGCTCGACGGTTATATTGCCGCCCTACAATCAAATTCAATCGATTGCCATTGAAATTTCGGAACGTCTTAATTTTCAGCAAATTGTGGCTAATCAGTTGGTTCGGTCGTTCGATTTGGCGATTGAAATCCACTTTAATAAAAGGCTCTCCATTTTTAATGACATTAAGCAAATCGGAAGTACTGCCGATGTGCGAACCCGAGAAAATGCCTACATTGGTTTGAAATTGACTGTAAAAAGCTTCCACTCCGACCTTTCCGGTTCGGTAGCCCGCTGTTACTGAAAAGTTTTGTTCCTGTATGCCCGTATTTGCCAGAAAATAATCAGGCGTTCGGATGTTTCCTCCGTTTTTAAGCGTTCCCTGAATTCGCCAACCAAATCCTTCCCACTTAGGGATTCCTCCCTGCAATGTACCGGAAACTACCCCCATACGAGCGTTGGAAAATGCAGCCGTATTGAGTTCACCGTTGATTTTACCGTTCTTTGGCAGCTCTTCCGGCTCAACCAGTATAACACCACCAATGGCATCTGATCCATATCGTACTCCTGCGGCTCCTTTCACTACCGTCATTCTTTTAGCAATAAAGGGGTCTATTTCGGGCGCGTGTTCAGAGCCCCATTGCTGTCCTTCCTGTCGAATACCGTTGTTCATAATCAGCACCCGATTGCTGTGCAGGCCATGAATCACGGGCTTAGAAATGGAAGCCCCTGTCTGAAGAACAGTGACTCCCGTAATTTGTTTAAGTGCATCGCCCAAGGTCTGCCCTCTTGTTTGTTCAAGCGCCTGACCTTGTAAAACCGTACTTTTTTGAGTTAAAGGTGCCTGAATACGCCGAGCTACAATCTCGACATCCTGAAGATGAACTTCGTCTTCATTGAGATTAATATCTTCTTCAGCACTGTGTTGGAGCGAAATCGTTGTTTTAATGACTTTGTAACCCACAATTCGGCACTCCAACACGTAAGTTCCCTGACAAAGCTGCTCAATTTTATATTGTCCTTGGGCGTCGGTTATCGCATTCCGACCTGTTTCTTTTAGAATTAGAACAGCTCCGGCAATGGGTTGACGGGTTTCACGGTCTTTCACCACCCCTTTTATCAGACAATGACAATCAGTGAGTGATTGGGCGAACAATGAGTGTGTTCCCAACCCTCCCAATAACAGTACCCCAAGCAGTAACCAACGATTCAATTTTTACGTATTTTTCACAAAGGTAACTCAAATGCAACTTTGTTGCAAACAATAATTTTACATAAAAAAGCCTGTCGGGTTTCTACTGATAATCAGGACAAACCGAACAGGCTTCTATTATTTTTCTGTTTCGTCGGTATCCGTGGCTGTGTCTTTGGGACGTTCATAGATAAGCTTGCCTTTTTCGTCCCATTCGCTGATAAGAATGCCTTCGCCATCTTCGTACCAATAACGAGGATAACGCGTCAGTTTTTTGCGTTGACGGCGGTATTGATAGTATTCATTCCAAGTTCCTACCGGAAAATCATTATCGTATTGGCCTTTCACCATTAGTTGACCGCCATCGTAAAACATCAGATAATCACCTTTCCGTTTGCCGTATTGAATCGGAATCACTTCACGCACTTTGGTATGAGCAGAATCATAGTAACTGATAATAGATTCTGCGGGAAAACCCTGATTCCATTTGGTTTTATCCAACAACCGATAATCAGCGTCGTATGTTTCCCAACGTCCATCTTTAGTTCCTATGTGATAATTGCCTTCTTCTACCAGATTTCCTGAGACATATCGCTTATAAGGACCGTGGAGAATCTGTGCGGCGTCTTTGTCTTTTATAGCCGATTTACTCACAATTCGATTACGGTTATCGTACCAAAACACTTCCAGTCCATCGTAGGTGCGTGGTTGAAGATAGGTTTTTAATACGTGAAATTCCGTCTGTGTGATGCGGTCACCGCTTCCAGTACTTGTCGTCATCTTAACAATGGAAAGTCCTTCGTAATCGGTATGGTATTTTTTCTTTTTCAGCCGGCGGGCTTTTTCCTGTTTACGAAATTCTTTGACTTTCAGCCCTAAATCAGGCAATTTTTCCGTAAAAAAGTCTTTTGCGTCTGAAGGTTTTATAGATTTTCCTGCCACAGTTGCTCCTACCCCCAAGTCCGGAGTGGAAATCCCCGCTTTTTGAAGTAAACTGTCTGCCTGCGCTTTTCTTTCTTTGAATTTTTCAGCCCTTGTCGCCTTTTTTTCGGGCGTAGTTTGCCCCTGCGCAATGGTAAGCGTGAAAATGGCAATTGCTGCGCTTGAAAATAGTCGTATTGTGTTCACTTTCATTTGCAAAAACATCTGTATCCTAATCTATTTACTTCTACCCCAACGAATAGTTTGCCAAAATTGTACCAAATTTAAGAACGTTTACCAGTTAATTTTGTTGCAACAGCAAAAACACAAAACCTTTCCGCACGTGCGGAAAGGTTTCAGGCAACGGCTCATTTTATTTTATGATTACGCCTTTATGATGCGAACTACCTTTTGTCCTGCATCACACTGCATTGCGCAAAGATAATGACCGGGCACAAGACGATTTCCTTCAATGATTTCCATATAAACCCCTGCCCCCATATTTCCCTGACGTAAAATGGAAACTTCACGTCCCAACATATCATACAATGCTATTTTCACATTCATCTGTTTTTTAAGTGAATAGGCTACACTTGTATAGGTAATGAATGGGTTGGCAGCATTTATATCAAAGGTAAAATCCTGATTGCTCACCAATAAGGTACTGGTGGCCATTTTGAAAATAGGAAGTCCCGTAAAGTCTTTGTTGCCCATGATACTGCGAGATACCTGTGCTTCTACTCCAAGGTGGTCTTCCAGAATACTGGTATAGATTTGGCGGAAATCATATTCGAATTTTATGTCACCATTACCATCCAAATCACTAAGAACAGGGTTACGGCCTAAGATACCGCCTCTTACACCGCTTCCAACAACAAATACTGGAGCTGCCGAACCGTGATCGGTACCCATTGTACCGTTTTGAGTAACCCGCCGACCAAACTCTGAAAATGTCATGACGACAACCTTATCGGCCAAACCTCGTTTTTCTAAATCTTTCTGAAAAGCGGCTACGGCATCCGAAACTGTTTTGAGGAGAGTCGTATGCGTACCGGTATTGGTAGCATTGGCAACCACTTGGTTGGCATGGGTATCGAATCCGCCAATCGTAGTTAAATAAATGGGCGTTTGCAGCCCCCCGCCAATCAACTCTCCTACAATTTTTAATTGATTGGCTAAGTTAGTGGTAGGGTAGGTATAGAGGTTTTTTGCAGCACTGTCCCATTTTTTCTTGATAATATCAGAATACGCAACCGACTGAGTGGCAATCTGACGCATGAACTTCAACTCTTCACCCGCCAAAGTCTCGGGAACAGGCTCATTATCAACGGTCGTTCCTGTAACGAGGTTGTAAAAATTAGTAGGATTACTAAATGCTACTCCTGTCGAACCCAAATCCGACTGAATCAGCAGAGATTCCACCGACCCCAATTGAATAGCCATGGGTTGCGCAGGTATTTGAATGGGAAAGCCCGGATAGAGTTTGGTCAGGTATCTCCCGGCCCAGCCTTCGTCCAACATCTCATTGGCATCCGAACCGGTGAGCCAAATATCGGTTGAACGAAAATGGGAGCGGTTAGGGCTTTCATAACCTACATTTTGTACGACGGTCATTTTACCGCTGTCGTACAGCTCTTTCATGGCCGTCATACCGGGATTTAGCCCCATTTGACTGTTGAGAACAAGTACATTTTCTTTTTTGACGGCTATATTGGCTCGTTTGCTGTAATAAATCGGATTTTCATAAGGAATTACGGTATTAAGACCGTCGTTTCCTCCCGCAAGCTGTACCAAGACTAAAATCTTGCCATTGGTAGCTTCTATATTTAAAGCAAACGGATTATGAGCAAAGGCTTTTACCGAAGTGCCTCCCATTCCAAAGGCTACTCCACCCGACAAAAGGCTCAATTGCTGTAAAAATTCTTTACGGTTCATGTTCTTTTATAATTTAGGATGGAAGGGTTAAGCCAGTTGAAATTCGGGTAAACGCATAATCGCTTTCAGCAAGGCCTTTATTTGATTTTCAGCCCCGGGAGTGCTCGTGGACCAGTTAGCTAAAATAGTACTCCCTAATAATGTACTGATCAGGGTTTGTCTTTTTGCAGCACTGATCGGAAACTGTAGAAAAACAGTTACCATGTCATCTACCAACTTAACGGCATCTTCCGAAGTTTTGTAAGTACGGGCGTAATTAACGGGGTTATTGATAAGTTTAAACTGAGTAGCTCGAGTATTGCCCATCGTATTTACAATATAGTCAGATAGACTTCCCCGAGTCACAAAAGTAGTCGAACTTATCCAATCGCGCTGCCCTACCCATCCCTGAACATTTGGTGGATAGAAAAGCTGTTGTTGAAGCGCCTGAGTTTGGGAATAAATGTAAGCCCAGTCGGCAGTAGGCGTCATTTGAGTAGGCGTTAAATCAAATGCTTTCAGGATACCGATAGTGGTTTCCATCGGGTTTTTGATTTTAGCGCCTCGGTATTGTGCACCAAAGAACTCATCCGACGTAAGCAGGAATCTTAAAACCGGTTTTATCTCGTAGTTATTTTTACGAAAAATATCCGCCATCTGCTTTACAAAAGTTTCATTCGGTTTGTAAAACACAAATTCTTTGAAAAGTTTGCGACAAACAAATTCCGCAGCTTCGGGTTTTTCAAGAATAAGATCAATGACATCCCCGTATTTATAATTACCGGTTTTTCCGAAAATGGTTTTATTAATGTTAGCAAAACGACTTTGATTGAAAACTGAATTTAATCCGGTTACCTGCCAACCTGTAAATGCCAAAGCCGCTTGCTTAATATCAGTCTCGGTATAGTTGCCGATGCCAATCGTGAATAACTCCATCACTTCACGGGCATAGTTCTCGTTGGGAGTAGTGCCGTTGCTGAGCCGCCCATCCAAGTAAATCAGCATCGCAGGGTCAATCGTGACATCTTTGGTAAGTTGCCGAAAATTACCCCAAGCCGAACGCCGAAAGAGATTGTTTTGGATGTACATGTGTTGAGGATAACCAACCTTGTCGCGCTCAGAGACGAAATGATTGTGCCAAAAAAGGGTCATTTTTTCGCGCATATTGGTTCCTTCGCCCAACATAAGGTCATACCACCAATACGTCATTGTACGATAACGATCACCTTCCAGAGAATTATTAGTGGGAGTTTCGGTTATCCAATCACCGGGAGGTACAGGCAAAGGGCGATTTGCCAGCAATTCTTTATCAACAAATTCTGCTACTGTCGAATAGGACAAAGCTTTCTCCAAATCTTTGCGTGAGTAGCCAAACAAGCAACGCGATAGCAAATGTTTGGCGTTTAATACATCCCAAGCCGGCATAGTAGATAGATCTTTTCGTTGTACTTTTTTATTTTGTACTTTCCAATGGACAAATTTGAACAAAAAAGGTTTAATTTTCTAACGAAAATACGCTTTAATTTCTTGAAAATCAATCCATACAACCCTTTTCAACTCATGCAAGTAGAAATTTGTGCTTTTTCTATTGAATCCTGTTTGAATGCCCAACGTGCCGGGGCTCATCGCGTAGAACTTTGTGGAGGTCTATATGAAGGTGGCACTACCCCCAGCTATGGTCTTATTGAAAGAGCCAGAGCAGTATTTTCCATTCAGTTATACGTAATGATACGCCCGCGCGGCGGAGATTTTTGTTACGATGAAGAAGAATTGTCTGTAATGCGAAGTGATATTCTAACCGCTAAAAAGCTGGGCGCAGATGGCGTCGTCTTGGGTATTTTACTGCCCAACGGCAAGGTAGATGTAACCCGAACAGCAGAATTGGTAGAATTGGCTAAACCCATGGCAGTCACTTTCCATCGTGCTTTTGACATGGCTATTGATCCTTATGAAGCATTGGAGGTCGTCATTCAGACGGGCGCAGAACGAATTTTAACCTCTGGCCAACAAAACACGGCTTTGGAAGGACGCGATTTAATTCAGCAATTAACCCAACAAGCAGCAGGACGAATTGAAATTATGGCAGGAAGTGGCGTAAATGCTGACAATGCTTTGCTTTTAGCTAAAACAGGTGTGCAAGCTTTACATTTAACAGGCAAAGCTACCAAAAGCGGAGCAATGAGTTACCGAAAATCAGAAGTAAGCATGGCCTCTGTTTTGCCTTCTGACGAATACGAAATCACGTACAGTAACGAACTAAAAATCAAGGCTGTGATAGACGCAGTCAGCAACTAAATTGCCTATTATTAAATTTTTTTATTAATTTAAGTCGCTAATTATCTTACAAATAGATACCTTTGCCTCGTAAACTACTCCTTCTTTCAGCATCATGATTACTGAACCTTTAATGATTCAAACACAAGTCGCCGACAATGGTATGTCAAACGGCATGGTAGGTCAGGCTATCACCTACGAAAAAATTCCAACGCAGATTTATGCCGACTCTAAAGACGCTTCTCGGGCTGTAGCACAAGAGATTGCAGACTTGATTCGCAGTAAGCAGAAAGAAGGCAAAAATTGCATTCTTGGTTTAGCAACAGGCTCTTCGCCGAAGACAGTTTATGCCCAACTCATTAAAATGCACCGTGAAGAAGGGCTAAGTTTCAGAAATGTAGTTTCGTTCAATTTGGACGAATACTATCCTATGCAGCCTGATTCTATTCACAGCTACGTGCGCTTTATGCGGGAGCAGTTATTTGACCACGTTGATATGCCTAAGGAAAATTATTTTATTCCTGACGGAACCGTTCCCCCAGCTATGATTAATGATTTTGCCCAACGCTACGATAATAAAATCAATGCAATGGGAGGGATTGATTTTCAATTGTTGGGGATTGGTGGAAATGGCCACATTGGATTCAATGAGCCGGGGTCACTCATCAACTCGCGTACTCGTCTGATGACACTTGACCATTCTACCCGTGCAGCTACTGCAATGGAATTTGGAGGGCTTCATAATGTTCCTAAGAAAGCCATTACCATGGGGGTTTCGACCATTATGAATGCCAAAAGAGTTGTTCTATTGGCATGGGGAGAGCGCAAAGCTACGATGATCAGATCATCCGTCGAAGGGCCGGTGACAGAATTAGTGCCCGCCTCTTATTTGCAGGCACATCCCAACGTTGCCTTTTTTGTAGATGTTCGGGCTGCTTCTGAACTCACCCGGGTCAAAACTCCTTGGTTGGTAGATACCGTTGAGTGGAATAATTCCATGATTAAAAAGGCAGTTACTCACCTTTCTTTGACACTCGATAAGCCCATCCTGAAGTTAACCACTAAAGATTACAACGACAACGGGATGAGCGATATGCTGGCGGCACACGGTTCAGCGTATGATATCAATATCAATGTTTTCAATCAATTACAACATACCATTACGGGTTGGCCAGGAGGTAAACCCAACGCAGACGATACCTATCGTCCGGAGCGTGCACATCCAGCTAAAAAACGGGTAATTTTGTTTAGCCCTCACCCTGACGATGATATTATCTCCATGGGAGGCACTTTCCAACGTTTGGTAGACCAAGGTCATGAAGTACACGTAGCTTACCAAACCTCGGGCAACATTGCCGTAGCTGATGATGAGGCGTTTCGTTTTATTGACTTTGTGGTGGATTACAACCAGAGATTTCAAATTGAAAGTCCTGCTGCAATGAAGATTTTTGAAGACGCTAAAGCGTTTTTGAAGAAGAAAAAAGACAGTGAGATAGATACTCCTGATGTTCGCTACGTAAAAGGACTGATTCGTCGCGGAGAAGCAAAAGCCACCTGTCGTTTTGTAGGAACTGAACATTTTCACTTTTTGGACATGCCCTTCTACGAAACTGGGACTGTTCAGAAAAAACCCATCGGTACAGAAGACGTAAAAATCATTGCCGAGTTAATAGAAAAAGTAAAACCTCATCAAATCTACGCCGCAGGAGACTTTGCCGACCCACATGGTACGCACAAAGTGTGTTGGGATGCCATCGAAGGGGCTTTGAGTCAATTGAAGCACAAAAACTTCATGAAGGATTGTTGGGTATGGCTATACCGCGGCGCTTGGGCGGAGTGGGATATTCACGAGATTGAAATGGCAGTACCAATGAGCCCTGACCAGGTAATGAAAAAACGAATGGGTATTTTCAAACACCAATCGCAAAAGGACGGGGTAGTGTTTCAGGGTGATGACTCCCGTGAATTCTGGCAACGTGCCGAAGAACGAAACAGCGGTACAGCCCACCTCTACGATCAGCTCGGATTGGCTGAATATGAAGCCATGGAAGCCTTTGTAAGATGGCACTTTTAACAACCATTTTTTGTAAATAATAAGCTTACTGTAACGAAACAAAAACGTTGGTCGGTTTCAAACCGGTTAACGCTTTTGTTTCGTTACAGATTTTAGCAGTACACCTGAACGGGTACTCCTCCAAAAACCGCATTTCCTGTCAGCTCATCCAAAATTAATTCATCGGTCAGATCATTGACGCTTACGCCTGCATGGGCTTGAGCAATGGGTAGCTGCACGCCTGCACGGTCGTGACCATAACCATGTGGAAGACAAACAACACCGCGCATCATTTTATCGGTCAATTTAGCCGACACTAGGACTTCTCCAACACGAGAGCGAATTTTCACCATAGTGCCCTCTTCAATCTTACGTTGTGCCGCATCCTGAGAATGTATTAACAAGGTACAGCGATTACGACCTTTTATGAGTCGTTCGGAGTTGTGCATCCACGAATTGTTATCACGCAAATGACGTCGATTAATAAGCAATAAATCAAAATCAGCACTCAACTTCGTGTTGTTAAACGTTTTATGGATGCGAACTACGTCTTTGAGCAATAGGTCAGGCGCTAAATGAATCTTTTTATCAATAGTCTGTAATCTGTTAAATAAACAGGACTTCAAAGGTCCCAAGTCCATTCCGTGAGGATATTTTCTTAATTCATCCAAGTTTAATTTATATGCTCCAAATCGCAATCCCATATCTACCTTGGCATGAGGGTCTTGCGCTTGAAAATCAGTCGTATATTCCCCGGTTAAGCGAGCCGTCAGTTCCTGAAAAATCTCCCAATCATACTTTGCTTCATCCGATTTGGGGAATAACGGTTCCGAAAAGCGAGTTACATTTCTAACTGCCAATGCGTTGAAGGTCAAATCATAATGAGAAACTTCCAAACCCGTAGCCGGTGGTAAAATAAGATGAGCATGGCGCGTTGTTTCGTTGATATAAATATCTACCGAAACCATAAATTCGAGTTTTTCAAAAGCTACATCTAATTGCCTTCCGTTGGGTGTTGAAAGAATGGGATTACCGCAACTCGTTATCAATGCCTTAATTTGCCCTTCTCCCTCCGTCAGGATTTCTTCGGCTAATGCCGAAACGGGCAATTCTCCCATAAACTCAGGAAGACCCCGAACACGACTTTGATAACGGTTATATTTGTCATACACACCTTTAGAAGTTGATAAAATATCCATCGCCGGCTGCGTGAACATCGCCCCGCCTACTTTGTCCATATTACCTGTAACGACGTTGAAAGCATTCAACAACCACTGACAAGCCCCGCCAAATGCCTGAGTTGAAATCCCTATTCTCCCATACGCCACGGCTGATTTTGCGCTTGTAAATTCGTGCACAATGTGCCGAATTGTATCTGCCTTAATTCCTGTTTGGTCTTCCACTTTTTCAGGAGAAAATTCGGCGACAATTTCTTTGAGCGCCTCTAATCCTGTGACATCATCGGGCGATTTATCCAATCCTTCCGCAAACACTACGTGGAGCATTGCCAACAATAAAAACACATCCGTTGCAGGGCGAATAAAATGATGCTCGTCGGCCTTAGCAGCCGTTTCAGTAAACCTTGGGTCAATCACAACCACTTTTCCCCCGCGCTGTTGAATGGCTTTAAGGCGGTTAGCTACATCGGGCACGGTCATCAAACTTCCATTGGAAGCAATAGGATTCCCGCCCATAATCAACCAAAAATCGGTATGGTCAATATCAGGGATGGGGAGTAAAAAAGGATGTCCGAACATTTGCCACGCCGCAAAATGATGAGGCAGCTGATCAGTTGAAGTGGCAGAAAAAATATTTTTTGTTTTTAAAGCACGCATTAAACCCGTTCCTGCCAAAAAAGTCCCCGAATTATGAACGGAGGGATTACCTGCGTACATGGCAACCGCATTAGTACTGTGTTGCGCCTGAATGACTTTTAATTTAGATGCCACTTCGTCAAAAGCTTCCTGCCAACTGATTGTTTCCCAACCTTTTTCTGTTCGTCTTACCGGTTGTCGAAGGCGATTGGGGTCTTCGTAAATATCTTTTAACGCTACCGCCTTAGGACAAACATGTCCTCTACTGAATTGGTCATTTTTATCCCCTGCAATTGAGATGACTTGATTCCCTTCATATTTGATTTCGAGACCGCAAATTGCCTCACACAAGTTGCAGGCACGGTAGTGTATACTTGGATTCATTCTATTTTTAGTTTGTGGGATGCAATTTAAATATTTTTTACCAACTTCTTTTTTTAGATACTTTTTTGATTTTCAAAAAGTTACTATCTTTGCATCCCGTTTTGAGACAAAGCATAGTAACATCATAAAGAGTTGATACACAAATGAAAAAAGGCATTCATCCGGATTACAGAGAGATCGTATTTTGGGACTTAGCAACCGACGATAAATTCGTAACGCGCTCTTGCGCTCCTACTAAAGAAACCATTGAATTTGAAGGTAAAACTTATCCTGTGTTCAAAGCAGAGGTAACTTCACAGTCGCACCCGTTCTATACTGGCAAAAATACGTTGCTTGATACCGCCGGTCGTGTTGACAAATTCCTTAGAAAATACGGTAAGAGATAGTTGCCAATTACTGATTACAGTTAATTGTAACAACATACAGAAGGCGATGAATTGTTTAGGCAATTCATCGCTTTTTTATTTTTAGGGTTACAAATACAGCTTCAACAATTGCCCCACCGCTAATAAGACGAATAAAGCCCCTAAAAAGCGATTGAAGTTAAATGTTCCCAATCGTACTAATAAGCTTTCTCTAAAATGGGAGGTTAGATAAGCTGCTCCCATCAATAATCCTAACGCTCCAACGGCTGTTCCCAATATAAAAGCAATTTGTTCCAAACGTGATTGCACTCGTAATGCATTATACATCCCAAATTGTACAAGCATTATTAGCCAATAAGGAAACAATTGTGGATTGAGTAATCCAAGTGTCAATCCTTTTAAGAAAGAAAATGATTGTTGAGGTTCCTTTTCGAGATTGGTGGGGCGATTAGGGGTAACAAAAATAACAATTCCGATGCCTAATAAGAGTGGTACTGCACTCCACTCCAATACATTCCGTATGCCGGGATTTTTTTCTAACCACATCCCCGCCCCTACTGCAGCCGCAGAATAAATCAATTCTGGCAAACACCCACCTAATGCTATCCATAGTCCTGCCTGTAGATTCCGCTTTAGAACCGATTGAATAACTATCAAGTTGACGGGACCTAATTGCAATGAGCCTACAAAACTGATAGCTGCCGTTGCAAAAAAAATAACAAGTGATTTATCCATTAGTTATCAATTCTCCGTAACATTTCAGTTGCCGTATGGCGAAGGACTCATGGCCGTCCATCCTCCGTCCACAACCAATGATTGACCCGTTATATGACCTGCCATTGGTGAAACCAAAAACAGTGCAGCATGGGCAATGTCCTGAACAGTAGCAGGACGCCCCGTAGGCGTAATTTTCCCCCAAGTTTTAGAGTACTCGGGGTCTTCTGCAGTCCGTTCGGTCATGGTAGCCCCCGGTGCTACTGTATTGATTGTAATATGATAGGGGGAAAGCTCAATTACCAAACTTTTAGCCAGCATTTCCAACGCAGCTTTGGTCATTCCGTAGGCCGCCAGGTATTGATGGGCTTGGTGTCCTGTTACAGAAGACATTAGCAAAATTCGCCCACCACTTCCTTGAGAACGCATTTGCCGTGCAGCCGCTTGAGTTAGAAAAAAACTACCTCGAATATTTAAATCCAACAGTTTTTGTAAAGATTCGGGTTCATAATCAAAGAAATCTCCAAAGGTAGTCATACCTGCATTGGCTATTACAGTAGTGAGTTTTCCAAAAACCTTAACTGCTTCTTCTACCATCTCCCGTACAAAGTCCACATCTGCCGCATTTCCCGGGTACGCAATGCACTTTCCTCCTATTTTTTGAATAGCTATTGCAGCATTCTGGGCAAGTTCCGCATCCAAGTCATTGAGCAAAACTGCTGCCCCTTTTTGGCTAAGTTGTTTGGCTATTTCCAGACCTATTCCCTGCCCTGCCCCAGTTACTATAGCTACTTGGTCTTTGAATTCTTCCTGATCCATAGATTTTTTTTCGGGTATTTCCGACAATCAAATAGTTAATTTTTAAGTGATGTGTCAATCTCTACAGCTTGTAAATTATCAACAGGTTTCTTGCTCCACCAACTCGCTAACAGTGAGCCTGTGATATTCATAATCGGTCCAAAAAGTGCTGGGGCCAATCCGACAGTAGCTACTTTACCCATTTGAAGTGCAATTCCTGAAGCCAAGCCTCCGTTTTGAAGGCCTACCTCAATCGCTACTGTACGACAATCCTGCTCAGGCAATTTCAGAAGTCTTGCTCCCCAATACCCTAATAGATAGCCGCTTATATTATGAATTAACGTACAGATTACTAATATACCTCCCACTTTCAATAAACTTTCCCGTCCTGCTGCTGTAATAATACAAATAATCAATGCAATACCAGCCATGGATACCAAGGGCATATATCTATTTAAAAACTGAGCTTGATTTCTAAAAATTTTATTTACCAACAAACCTACTCCAATTGGTAAAATGATGATTTTCAAAATTTCAATCATCATTTTGAAAAAATCTACTTCAATAAACGCTCCACCTAATAACTTCATCAGCAACGGTGTTAATATAGGTGCCAAAAACGTAGCACATGAAGTAATTGTAAGTGACAACGCCACGTTGGCTTTCGCAATATAAGCCATAACATTGGATGCTAAACCACTGGGTGAACAACCAATCAAAATAATGCCTGCTGCCACTTCAGGCGGAAAATCAAAGCTGGTGGCCAATATAAAACCTACCAATGGCATAATGGTAAACTGACAAATAAGACCAATCACCACACTTTTGGGCGATTTTATGACTGCCTCAAAATCCTTAGGACTCATAGTTGTTCCCATTCCAAACATAATGATTTGTAATAAAGGAACAATAAGCGTTTTTAATTGAAAATCTCCGATTTGAGTAAAAAATTGTGGAAAAAACATAGCTACTGTAGCAGCTATAATGATAGAAAGCGTATAAAGGTAATTTTTCATAATTGAAGGGTTTAGCAAAAAGACGCACTTCTTAAAGCGAAATTATCATTGTAAATACTGATAAATAGGCCAAGCTAAAGATTCATTAAATTACAGAATAAGTAAAAACATCCCCTAAATAAAAAAACTCCCCAATCGAAACCGGGGAGTTTTCTACAAAAAAAGAAATTGCTTTTATGCTTCAAATAATTTCACAAAGCTATCAAACAGGTACCGTGAATCGTGGGGTCCAGGAGAAGCTTCAGGATGATATTGCACCGAAAAAGCAGGCTTATCTTTACGTCTGATTCCCTCTATTGTCTTATCATTGAGGTTAATGTGAGTCACTTCAACGTCCGGATGTGCTTCAATTTCGTCAGGGCTAACCGCAAAACCATGGTTTTGAGAGGTTACTTCACACATTCCTGTCAGGTAATTTTTAACAGGGTGGTTTAACCCACGGTGGCCGTGGTGCATTTTATAGGTTGAAATACCACTGGCTAAACCCAAAATTTGATGCCCTAAGCAAATACCAAACAAGGGTTTATTAGTCTCTAAAAATTGCTGAACGGTTTGTATTGCATAAGGCATAGAAGCGGGATCACCCGGCCCATTGGAAATAAAGAATCCATCAGGATTCCAAGCCATTACTTCTTCGAAAGGCGTTTTGGCAGGAAATACTTTGCAATAACAACCCCGTTGAGTCAAATTCAGCAAGATACTTTTTTTGATACCATAGTCCATTACCGCTATTCGATACTGAGCTATTGCCTCATCTCCCATGAAATATGCTTCTTTCGTACATACCACAGACGACAACTCTAAGCCATCCATATTAGGAACCTCTTTCAAGTGTTGCATCAGCTGGTTTTCGTCCAAAATTTCGGACGATATGATGGCATTCATAACCCCTTTCTGACGCACGTGGCGCACCAGTTGGCGAGTATCAACATCACTGATGCCTACAATCCCAGAGCGTTCAAAATAAGTTTGCAGCGAAAAGTCAGCCGTTTTCCTCGAATAAATTCGTGAAAAGGTATTACAAACCATCCCGCTGATTTTAATCGAATTGGATTCTTCCTCACTTTCCAATTGTACTCCATAATTACCAATATGAGAATTGGTGTTAACCACAATTTGGCCAAAGTAAGAGGGATCAGTATAAATTTCCTGATAACCTGTCATACCTGTATTAAAACAAATTTCGCCACCCATGGTGCCAATTTTGCCTAGGGCTAAGCCTCTCAAGGCTGTTCCGTCTTCGAGAAGTAAGAGTGCTGGTTGTTGAGAACCCATTTTTTTTTCGGTATTGAGTAGTTAGTTCTACAAATTTCAAAAAAAGGGGCTAAACTTTCGTTTAACCCCTTTTTTTATTTTAGCCCTTTTTCATTTCTGAACTATATTGAAAAAGGTTATTCTTGACCGCCGTTTAATTCGTCTTGCCAAGTTTTCAATTCATCAAATTTGCCATCGCGAGCAAGGGCTGCCTGCTGTGGCCAAGTAGCCGGGCTTTTAGACCCAATGCCTGCCGCCGATACAATTTCCTGAATGGCTTCGGGAGTCATGTCTGCCAATTGAGCAAAAGTCGTCACACCTGCTTCAGCAAGAGCTTCTGCGATTTTAGGACCAATGCCTTCAATGACTTCGATGTCGTCAGCAGCAGCAGTTGCGCTGTCTTCTGAAGTCACTTCTTCAATAACAGCCGCTGCCTTAGTTTCTGCTACAGGGGCATCTGTTGCGCCACCTTTCTTACCGCCACGACGACTACGACGTGTTTTGGCTGCTTTCTCTTCAACGGAAGTCAATAGAGTTTCGTTGAAATCTACTAATTCCATCATACACATTTCGGCAGCATCACCCTGACGAGTACCTAATTTGATAATACGTGTGTAACCACCCGGACGATCTGCAATTTTATCGGCAATCGTGCTGAACAGTTCTTTCACCACATCTTTCTCCGGAATATAAGAGAAAATAATACGGCGATTGTGGGTATTGTCTTCCTTAGCCCTTGTCAAAATCGGCTCAACATACTTTTTGAGTTCTTTTGCTTTTGCTAAAGTAGTTTCAATACGTTTGTGCAAAATAAGTGACGAAGCCATATTACGAAGCAAAGCGCTGCGGTGCGAAGCGGTACGCCCCAAATGGTTGTCTTTTTTACCGTGTCTCATTGGTTTGAGTTTGTGATTAGCTTCGAGCGGCGATTCTACGCGCTTCAGAATACTAACCGGTTGAACAATACATAAAAAAAGACCCTTCCCGAAAAGTGGGAAAGGTCAAATAAAATTAATCCTCGTCTAAGCGATACTTTGTAACATCCATTCCAAACACTAAATTTTTCTCAGCGACCAGTTGCTCCAACTCAGTAAGTGATTTTTTACCAAAGTTGCGGAACTTCATCATATCAGCTACTTCAAGTTTAGCCAAATCGCCAAGAGTCTTAATATCAGCAGATTTAAGGCAGTTGTAAGCCCGTACTGACAAATCAAGATCTGCAAGCGGAGTTTTCAACAATTTGCGCATACGCAACATTTCCTCATCTACTTCACTTACTTCGTCATTTTTCTGTGTCTCAAACGTCATCGTTTGATCAGAGAACAACATAAAGTGCTGGATTAAGATGTAAGCAGCGCCTTTGAGTGCTTCTTCAGGGTGAATTGACCCATCAGTAGTTACTTCAATAAGCAATTTTTCGTAGTCAGTTTTTTGTTCTACGCGCGTATTTTCTACGCTGTACTTTACATTTTTGATGGGCGTATAGATCGCATCAATAGGAATATGACCAATTGGTAATTCCATATTACGCGGTTCATCAGCCGGAACATAACCCCGACCCTTCTCAATGAGAATTTCCATCTCAAAGGTAATTTGGTCGTCAATGTGACAAATAACTAAATCCGGGTTCAAAACCTGAAATGAAGACGTAAATTTGGCGATATCGCCAGCCGTCACCACTGATTGGTTTTTTACGCTTACTGTTATTTTGTTGTCAACCATTTCCGAAACTTTTTTGAAGCGAGCCATTTTCAGGTTCAGCACAATTTCGGTAACATCTTCCACAACACCTTCTATGGAAGAGAATTCATGGAGTACACTTGGAAATCTTACACTTGTAATGGCGTAACCTTCCAGCGATGAAAGCAGAATTCGACGCAACGCATTTCCAATGGTTACACCGAAGCCTTTTTCCAGCGGCTTGAACTCAAACAACCCGTGAAAGTCGTCGGCCTTTTCCATTACGACCTTGTCAGGCATTTGGAATGCTAAAATAGACATAGGATTAGCAGTTTTTTTAGAGTCCGAAGAGCGGCAATAAACCGCAAAAAAATATGTTTTACTAAACATACAAAAACAAAACCCTTGACGTGGCAAACCACCTCAAATGGGTTTTGTACTGATTTAAGATTACTTCGAATACAATTCGACGATAGCTTGCTCATTGACATTCTCCGGAATTTGATCTCTCTCCGGATATTGTACAAATTTACCAACCATCATGCTATTGTCCCATTCCAGCCAGTTATAACGCTTTGTATTAGCAACGCGCGAAGATAAACTGTCTGCAATAGCTTCGAGTGATTTTGATTTCTCACGAACCCCAACTACTTGACCGGGACGCAATGAGAATGAAGGAACGTTCACAATTTCACCATCAATAGTGATGTGTTTGTGAGTCACCAACTGACGGGCAGCGCGACGAGTAGGAGCAATTCCTAAACGATAAACAGTATTGTCAAGACGTGCTTCACAAAGTTTGAGCAAGTTTTCACCCGTGATTCCCTCACGAACTGCTGCACGGTGAAATAAGTTACGGAATTGGCGCTCCAAGATACCGTAAGTATATTTTACCTTTTGTTTTTCCTGTAATTGAAGTGCATATTCTGACTTCTTACTACGACGTCCTCGGCCATGTTGGCCCGGAGGATAATTCTTTTTGTTAAGCGCCTTGCTGGGACCCATGATGGCCTCACCAAAACGACGCGAAATCTTTGACTTTGGACCTGTGTACCGTGCCATTTGATTTGATTTATTTTAAACACAAAAATTACCGTAAGAACAATCCTGCAACCCCAGTGTCCAAATTGCAGATTGTTCTTACGGCTTTATAAAACATTAAAAACTAAACTCTTCTACGCTTGGGAGGACGGCAACCATTGTGAGGTAGCGGAGTAATATCTTTGATAGTAGTAACTTCGATTCCTACATTTTGAACGGTACGAATAGCTGATTCGCGACCTGAACCTGGGCCTTTTACGAACACTTCTGCTTTACGCATTCCAAGGTCATAAGCTACTTGAGCACAACTTTGAGCTGCTGTTTGTGCCGCGTAAGGTGTATTCTTTTTAGAGCCTTTGAAACCCATTTTACCTGCTGAAGCCCAAGAAATAACTTGGCCTGACAAATTGGTAACCGAAATAATAATGTTGTTAAATGAAGCTCTAATATGGACTTGACCCACTTGCTCCACCTGTACAACGCGCTTTTTTGCCTTATCTTTACGCTTATTTTGAGCCATTTTTGTATTTTCGTTATTAGTTATGGCTAACAGTCAGGTTTCAACCCACGATTAACAATAACTGGAGCGGGAATGCCGCTATTAACTTTTTAAGTATTACTTAGTAGCTTTTTTCTTGTTAGCCACTGTCTTACGCTTGCCTTTACGAGTACGGCTATTGTTCTTAGTTCTTTGACCACGAACAGGCAAGCCCTTCCGATGTCGCAAACCTCGATAACAACCAATATCCATTAAACGCTTTATACTCAGCTGGACTTCTGAGCGCAATGCGCCTTCTGTATTAAATTCACCGTTAATGATTCCCCGAACAGCGTTCGCCTCTTCGTCCGACCATTCAGTTACTTTCTTGTCATAATTAATTCCGGCTTTTTCCAAAATTTTACGAGCGGAACTACGCCCAATCCCATAGATGTAAGTCAACGAGATTTCTCCGCGTTTTTTGTCCGGAATGTCAACACCTGCAATACGTGCCATATCTTAAATTATCCTTGTCTTTGTTTGTACTTGGGATTTTTTCTATTGATAACGTAAAGTTTACCTTTGCGGCGAATCACTTTACAATCAGCACTGCGCTTTTTAATAGACGCTTTTACTTTCATTGTCGTATTTGATTTTGGATTTTAGATTTCGGTTTATTGAAGTCGGGATTCAGATTATCACCTTTTATCTTAAGTTCTACAACCTATCAATCTACAATCAAGTTACTACTATTTATAGCGATAAATAATTCGAGCTTTTGATAAATCATACGGCGACATTTCCAATTTAACTCGATCACCTTGCAAAATTTTGATATAATTCATTCGCATTTTGCCGGAGATATGCGCAATTACTTCATGCTTATTTTCAAGTTGTACTCGAAACATGGCATTAGAGAGTGCTTCTACTATGATTCCGTCAACTTCGATGAGTCCTTGTTTTGCCATATACTGATTTTTTGGTAAGAGATTTTAGACGCTTACCATTAACGTCGTATTTTTGGTTACTTCTTCAATGTACTTAAATGTAGTCAAGATTTCTGCTTTCCCTTTCTGTACTACTACAGTATGCTCAAAATGAGCGGCAGGCTTACGATCAGTAGTTCTAATTGTCCACCCATCTTTCTCTTGAACCACAGACCTCTTTCCTAAAGTTATCATTGGCTCAATCGCAATGACCATCCCTTCTCTTAACTTTGGGCCTTGTCCCCGTTTTCCATAATTTGGAACTTCAGGACTTTCATGCAAATTGCGACCGACACCATGTCCAACTAATTCTCTAACTACACCATATCCGAAACGCTCCACATAAGTTTGAATAGCATATCCGATATCACCTATCCGCTTTCCATCCGTTGCCTGTTCAATACCCAGATAGAGAGACTGCTTTGTTCTTTTAAGCAGATTTTCTACTTCATGGCTTACATTCCCAATTGGATAAGTGTAAGCGCTATCGCTATGAAACCCTTTTAATTTTACTCCACAATCAATCGAAATCACATCACCTTCACGCAATTGATATTGACTTGGGAAACCATGAACTACTGTTTCATTAATAGAAATACAGAGCGCTGCGGGAAACCCATTGTACCCTTTAAAAGAAGGACTTCCGTGATTATCACGAATATAGTCATCAGCTACTTTATCCAATTGCTTAGTAGTTACTCCCGGTTTTATCCATTTTGCTACTTCAGCATGCGCTTTACCTAACACCTCAGCACTTTCTTTTATCAGAGAAATTTCTTCATCTGATTTAAGAAAAATCATCTTTGTCATTACACTGCCACTGTTTCAGTGCGTCCTTTTACTCTACCCGATTTCATCAAACCTTCGTAGCGTTTCATTAGCAAATAGCTTTCAACTTGCTGTAAGGTATCCAAAACAACCCCTACTAAAATTAAAAGTGAAGTACCTCCAAAAAACTGTGCAAATTCCCGTGTCATTCCTGTCATACTTGCAAGGGATGGTAAAATAGCTATTACCGCTAATAATATACCGCCAGGCAAAGTAATTCGATCAAGGACGGTAGCAATAAAATCTGAAGTTGACAAACCAGGCTTAACTCCCGGAATAAAGCCTCCTCCTCTTTTCATGTCATCAGAAATCTGCTGAGGACTGATTGCAATAGCAGTGTAAAAGAAAGTAAATACAATAATTAATGTTGCAAACAAAGCATTGTATTGCCATGTTGTATAATCATTGAAAGTAGTTGCTACAGAGTTTGCAAAATCACTTTTCTCAGCAAATAATCCAGCCACTAAAGATGGAATAAACATCAATGCCTGAGCGAATATAATAGGCATTACACCCGAAGTATTAAGTTTTAAGGGTAAATATTGTCTTTGTCCGCCCATTACTTTATTACCTACTACCTGCTTTGCATATTGAATAGGTACTCTACGAACAGCTTGAGTCAATGCTACTGCGAACATTACAACAACAAACAAGGCAACAATTTCAACTACGAAAATCAATAAGCCTCCACTACCGCGTGACGTAGCTTCCTGAATGATTGCTTTAGGGAAACGAGAAACAATTCCAATCATAATCAGCATCGAAGTACCGTTGCCAATTCCACGATCTGTGATCCGCTCACCTAACCACATACAGAAAATAGTACCAGCAGTTAGAATAAAGACAGAAGATACTGTAAAAGCAGCACGACTAATCAACAAAGCATCCGTCGAGATTGTTGTTTGCAAATAACTGATTGACTGAGCGATTGTCACAAAAATAGTTAGAACCCGTGTAATTTGATTCAACTTTTTACGACCTGATTCCCCTTCCTTCTGCATTTTCTGAAAATAAGGAAGCGCCATCGTCAATAACTGAATTGCGATTGATGCCGAAATGTAAGGCATGATACCCAGAGCAAAAATAGACGCCTTGCTGAAAGCTCCTCCCAGAAAAGTATCCAATAACCCCAATAGACCCGCTGTATCGATATTAAGTTTGGAACTATCAACTCCAGGGAGCACAATATAGTATCCTAACCGATAAACAGAAATCAAAAGAAGAGTATAGAGAATACGATTTCTCAACTCTTCAATTGAAAAGATATTTTTTAAGGTCTGTATAAACCGTTTCATGCATTTTTAGATTTACCCGTGAAAAAATCAGGCAAAGTTACAAATTCTTTTGTAAGATTACAATGTAACTGCTTTACCACCCGCTTTTTCGATTGCTTCTACTGCTGTTTTAGAAAAAGCATGAGCTTTAACTTCAACTGCAACTTTAAGTTCACCGCGGTTAAGGATTTTTACTAAATCAGTTTTTGATACCAAACCATTATTGTATAGCACTTCTGTATCCACTACAGTAACATTGGTTTTCTCAACCAAAGCCTGTATAGAATCTAAGTTAAGCGCTTTATACTCTACACGGTTAATATTTTTAAAACCGAATTTAGGAACACGTCTTTGAAGAGGCATTTGCCCGCCTTCAAAGTGACTTTTCTGACTGTATCCAGAACGTGACTGCGCACCTTTGTGACCACGAGTAGATGTGCCGCCCATTCCTGAACCGTGCCCTCTACCAAGGCGTTTTTTTGTTTTTACCGAGCCTGCGGCTGGTTTCAATGAGCTAAGATTCATTGCTATATCGCTGATTAAATCTCTTCAACTTTCACTAAATGATCTACCTTACGAATCATCCCAATAAGGGCAGGATTCGGTTCAACCTCAATACTACGGTTGATTTTGCCAAGACCCAAAGCAGCTAATGTGCGTTTTTGGTTCTCAGGACGGCCAATCATACTTCTAACTTGTGTAACTCTTATCTTTGACATTTTCTCAAAAGATTATCCATTAAACACTTTGGCCAACTTTATTCCACGCTGAAAAGCAACTTGGTGAGGTGCTCTCATCTTTAAAAGCGCATCAATCGTGGCTTTCACTACGTTGTGCGGATTTGAAGACCCTTTCGATTTTGCTAATACGTCGTGCACACCAGCAGCTTCCAATACGGCACGCATTGCACCACCTGCGATTACACCTGTACCAGGAGCAGCGGGCTTAACAAATACTAAGCCGCCACTAAATTTACCGTGCATTTCGTGAGGAACAGTACCTTTAAGAAGCGGCACTTGCACGAGGTTTTTCTTCGCATCTTCGATTCCTTTCGCAATAGCATCAGTTACTTCATTGGCTTTTCCCAAACCATAACCTACTACTCCTTTGCCGTCGCCGACAACTACAATTGCTGAGAAACTAAAACGACGTCCACCTTTTACTACTTTGGCAACACGATTGATAGCTACTACCTTTTCTTTAAGGTCTGCTTCGTTGTATTTCAAAGGTTTGATAATGTTTGACATATCTTTTTAGAATTTGAGACCGCCCTCACGAGCGCCGTCTGCCAATGCTTTTACTTTGCCGTGATACAAATAACCATTGCGGTCAAATACAACCGCACTAACGCCTGCTGCGAGTGCTTTCTCTGCCAATTTCAGTCCAACTTTTTTAGCATCGTCTGCATTGACACTTGCTTTCGTCGCATCAAGTTCAATAGATGAAGCAGAGACCAAAGTTTGACCTTTTGTATCATCAATTACTTGCGCATAAATGCGGGCATTTGATCGGAAAACCGAAAGTCGCGGTTTTTCTGTAGTACCAGCTACTTTTTTCCGAATCCGGTATTTGATACGCTGTCTTCTTTCGCTTTTTACTGAAGCCATGATTGCTTACAATTTTTCAGATTACTGATTACTTCTTAGCAGCAGCTTTACCAGCCTTACGTCTGATTTGCTCACCTACAAAACGAATACCTTTACCTTTGTAAGGCTCTACCTTGCGGAATGACCGAATTTTAGCTGCAATTTGCCCTAACAGTTCTTTGTCAATACATTCCAAAAAAACTTTCGGGTTTTGTCCTTTCTCCATTGTAGCTGACACCTTCACTTCTGAGGGTACAGCGAAGAAAATACCATGTGAATATCCAAGACTCATTTCAAGAATATTGTTATTAACAGAGGCTTTATAACCTACACCAACAACTTCTAACTGAGCTTTATATCCTTCGCTTACTCCAGTAACCATGTTACTAATGAGCGAACGGTACAATCCGTGCAGCGCTTTATGACGTTTTTGTTCGGTTGGACGTACAACTGTCAATTCACTGCCATCTATTTCTACCTTAATATCACGGTCAATACCACGAGTCAGGGTTCCTTTAGGTCCTTTTACTGTAAGGACGTTGTCATCCGACACAGATATTGTAACGTTTGCTGGTAGCGTAATCGGTTTTTTTCCTATACGAGACATTTCTTTTCAGTGTTTTATCAGTAAACGTAACACAGTACTTCTCCACCCACGTTTAGTACACGAGCTTCTTTGTCAGTCATTACCCCTTTTGAGGTAGATACAATTGCAACGCCAAGGCCATTAAGAATGCGAGGCATATCAATAGCGCCAGAATACTTACGTAAACCCGGTTTACTTACGCGTTGTAAATCAACAATGGCAGACTGCTTTGTTACTGGGTTGTATTTTAAAGCAATCTTGATTATACCCTGCGGACCATTATCTTCAAACTTATAGTTCTGGATATAGCCTTTATCGTAGAGTACTTTAGTAATCTCCTTCTTAATATTTGAAGCAGGTATTTCCACAACCCGGTGCTTCGCCCTTATGGCGTTTCTGATTCTCGTCAGATAATCTGCTATGGGATCGGTTAACATTTCTCTACTGATTTGCTGCGGCCCTTCCGTAAAAGGGCTGCAAAGTTACGGAATTGATTTTGAAAACAAAAACGATTTACCAACTTGCTTTGGTAACGCCAGGAATTTTTCCTTGCGAAGCCATTTCACGGAATACAACGCGGCAAATTCCAAACTTGCGCATATATCCACGTGGACGGCCTGTTAGACGGCAACGATTGTGTAAACGAACTGCCGAAGAACTACGAGGCAATTTGTCTAAACCTTCCCAGTCACCGGCCTCTTTCAAGGCAGCACGCTTCTCAGCATACTTAGCAACCAGCTTTTGCTTTTTCAATTCTCTTGCTTTTACGGATTCTTTCGCCATTTCCTTATTTCGTTGAAAAAGGGATTCTTATTTTTTTCCTTTAGTAAAGGGCATACCAAGTGCTTTCAACAATTCGTAGCTCTCTTCATCTGTTTTGGCAGTAGTTACGAACGTAATATCCATTCCTGAAATCTTATTCACTTTGTCAATTTGAATTTCAGGGAAAATAATTTGTTCCTTCACACCAAAAGTGTAGTTACCACGTCCATCAAAGCCTTTATCGCTTATTCCTTGAAAGTCACGTACGCGTGGTAGCGCTATACTTGTCAAGCGGTCTAAGAATTCAAACATTTTGTCACCGCGAAGAGTAACTTTTACACCAATTGGCATTTTTTCGCGTAACTTAAAGTTTGAGATTGCTTTTTTAGAGATAGTCGGTATTGCTTTTTGACCGGCAATAAGCGTAATCTCTTCGATACCTGCATCAACCAATTTCTTATCAGCAACCGCTCCGCCTATCCCTTTGTTAATAACAATTTTCGATAAACGAGGCACTTGCATTGCTGACTTGTATTGAAACTTGTCCTGCAAAAGTGTAACGACATCCTTTACGTATTTTTCTTTTAATCTCGTAGTTGCCATTTCATTTATAGTTTTGTGGATTTCCGACCCACTTCTTTAGAGCTTACAGTAAGCAGCTTACAATTTAATTAACCAAAGTTATTTTAGATTGTTGGCTACAGCGACAAACTGCTATAACTTATTTAGAAGGATCAGCTATAAATTTGCCTGTTTCCTTCGAGTAGCGTTGCAATTTCCCTTGCTCATTCAGTTTACGTCCTGTACGAGTAGCTTCGCCTGTGGCAGGATCAATGACCATCAAATTACTGATATGGATTGAGCCTTCTGTCTTTCTAAGATCTCCCTGTGGGTTAGCAGCGGTTGGCTTTATGTGTTTGGTAATCATATTGACCCCTTCCACAATCGCACGTTGCTTCTCTACCAGCACTTTGACAATTTTGCCAGACTGACCTTTTGAATTGCCACCAATTACCTTTACTGAATCTCCAGTACGAATGTGTAATTTGGGCTGTTTGTTGTATTTTCTTTCCATTGCTTCTACAATACTTCAGGTGCCAATGAAACAATTTTCATAAAGTTTTTCTCACGCAACTCACGAGCAACGGGTCCGAAGATACGGGTGCCACGCGGTTCGTCTTGGTTGTTGAGCAATACTACGGCGTTATCCTCGAATCGAATGTAAGAACCATCTTTCCGACGGATTTCTTTCTTGGTACGAACAACAACGGCTTTAGAAACTGTACCTTTCTTTATGTTGCCCGAAGGAATTGCCTGTTTAACTGCCACTACAACTTTGTCACCGATTGAAGCATATCGTTTTCCTGTTCCGCCTAAAACACGGATTACTAGTACTTCCTTTGCGCCACTATTATCGGCTACAGACAGTCTTGATTCTTGCTGTACCATTGTTATTTCGCTTTTTCAATGATTTCGACTAATCTCCAACGCTTATTCTTGCTGAGCGGGCGGGTTTCCATTACACGAATAGTATCTCCGATACCACACTCGTTGCTTTCGTCATGCACCATTAATTTGGTAGTTTTTTTCATAAACTTACCGTATTTTGGGTGCTTTACTTTACGCTCAACCGCTACAACGCAAGATTTTTCCATCTTGTTGCTTACAACGCGGCCAATTCTGACTTTACGTAAATTTCTTTCTACAGTTGTTTGTGCTGCTGCCTCCATTGTGTCGGTTATTTTACAATTGGGGTCTCCTGACCATTATTACGCGCTTGCGGCTTTGTTTTTAGCCGACAATTCCGTCATCAACCTGGCAATCAGGCGGCGCGTATTGCGAATACGCATCGGATTTTCAATCGGAGATACGGCATGAGCAAACTTCAACTTGAGTAGACGATCTTGCTCCTCGAAGAGGGTTTGCTGCAATTGCTCTACCGTCAGCGCTTTTATTTCACTATTTTTCATTTGACTAATACTTATTCTGCTTCTTCTTGATGATCGCGACGAACTACGAATTTAGTCTTTACGGGCAATTTTTGAGCAGCTAATCTTAGCGCTTCGCTGGCTAATTCGAGTGATACACCCGTAGCTTCAAATAAAATTGTACCCGCTTTTACAGGAGCTACCCAGTACTCAGGCGCACCTTTCCCTTTACCCATACGTACTTCGAGTGGTTTTTTGGTAATCGGCTTATCAGGAAAAATCCGAATCCACACTTGACCTTCACGTTTCATTGCACGGGTAACAGAGATACGAGCTGCCTCAATTTGGCGTGCTGTGATCCAGCCTGGCTCGAGCGATTTAATAGCAAACGTACCGAAAGCGATCTGATGGCCACGAGTAGCCATACCTTGTTCAGACCCTTTACTTTTTTGTTGTTTGCGGAACTTGGTTCTTTTCGGTTGTAACATGGTTCAGCAGTATTATTCGGTATCAATAATGACCCGTTGCTTTCGATAATTACTTTTTCTTGTTGCGATTATTGGCTCCAGCTCCTCGGTTTTTTCCAGCACCAGGTCCATTTCCGGCACCGCGGCGATCACCTCCACCGTCACGATCTCCACCGCCACCGCCTCTGCGACGATCTCCGTCTCCGCCACCACCTCTGCGACGATCTCCACGATCTCCGCCTCGGTCATTACCACCACTGCGTTCAGCTGATGCTGCACCGCCACTAATTGGTGATAAATCGCGCTTTCCAAAGATTTCGCCTTTGAATATCCATACTTTGATACCTATCTTGCCATAGACTGTCAAGGCTTCTGAAATAGCGTAGTCAATATCAGCACGAAGTGTATGAAGAGGTACACGACCTTCTTTGTATTCTTCGGTACGTGCCATCTCGGCACCGCCTAAACGACCTGATACGCGAACTTTGATACCTTGAGCACCCACTCTCATTGCTGAAGAGATAGCTTGCTTCATTGCACGACGATAAGAGATACGGTTTTCCAATTGTTGAGCAATCGACTCTCCAACCAATTTAGCATCAATTTCAGGACGCTTAATTTCGTAGATGTTGATTTGAATGTCTTTACCCGTAATTTTCTTTAACTCTTCCTTAATTTTATCAACCTCGTTCCCACCTTTACCGATTACGATACCAGGACGAGCCGTGTGAATCGTAAGAGTGATACGCTTCAAAGTACGTTCAATGACTACTTTGGAGATTGCACCTTTAGGAATACGAGCGGAAATATATTTGCGAATCTGCTCGTCTTCAATCAGCTTATCGGCAAACTCACGTCCACCATACCAGCTTGACTCCCAACCACGGACTATACCGAGTCGCAGACCTATAGGATTAACTTTCTGTCCCATTCGTTATTGAAATTTTAGGCTTCTTGTTGGATTACTTCTGCTGCGTCATCTACCACAATTGTAATGTGGTTAGAGCGTTTACGGACACGGTAAGCACGACCTTGAGGTGCAGGACGCAGGCGCTTTAACATCGCACCGCCATCCACAAACACTGTCTTTACGTAAAGTTCAGCATCTTCAAGTTTGGCACCTTCATTGAGTTGTTGCCAATTTGCCACTGCCGACATCAAAACTTTCTTTAAAACCGGCGCGGTCGCTTGTGGTTGATACTGCAAAATCGCCAGGGCGCGGCTCACTTTTTGTCCTCGAATCATATCGGCAACAAGCCGCATTTTGCGAGGTGAAGTGGGTACGTTTCTTAATATAGCTCTTGCTTCCATTTTCTTTTGACTATTACTATCGCTTACCTTTGTCCTTTTTGGCAATGTGCCCGCGGAAATTGCGAGTAGGAGAGAATTCGCCCAACTTATGCCCAACCATGTTTTCGGTCACATACACAGGAATAAACTTATTGCCATTGTGTACTGCAAAAGTATGACCAATAAAATCTGGGGAGATTGTACTGCGTCTTGACCAAGTCTTTATGACTGACTTTTTGCCTGCACCATTCATGACATCAATCTTGGTTTGCAAGCGGAAGTCAATGTATGGCCCTTTTTTTATCGAACGTCCCATTTATCTTCGATTATTTTTTGCGTTTGCTAATTATCAAACGATTAGAATACTTTTTCGGAGTACGGGTTTTCTTACCCTTTGCGTACAGACCTGTGCGTGAGCGTGGATGTCCACCTGATGCACGACCTTCACCACCACCCATAGGGTGATCAACTGGGTTCATAGCAACACCACGAACTCGTGGACGAACACCTAACCAACGTTTACGACCTGCTTTACCCAGACTTACGTTCATGTGATCTGCATTAGACACAGAACCTACAGTAGCCATACAAGTCGAAAGTATCATACGCATTTCGCTCGAAGGCATACGCAATACTGCATATTTACCGTCACGTGCTACTAATTGAGCATAAGTACCAGCACTGCGAACTAACTGACCGCCTTTACCTGGATGCATTTCTACATTGTGAACAATCGTACCAATTGGCATTGAACTAAGTGGCAATGCGTTTCCTACTTCAGGAGCAACACTTTGGCCAGAAACTATAGTTTGTCCTACTGTAATTCCCTGAGGAGCGATAATATAGCGTTTCTCACCGTCTTGGTATTCAACCAAAGCAATACGTGCTGAACGGTTTGGATCGTATTCTACTGATAATACCGTAGCAGACACTTCCAATTTATTACGCTTAAAATCAATGATACGATACATGCGCTTGTGACCACCGCCGATGTAACGAGCTGTACGACGTCCCTGACTGTTGCGTCCACCCGTCTTTTTGATGGGTGCCAACAGGCTTTTTTCGGGCTTGTCGGTCGTAATTTCGTCAAACGACGGAGCCGTACGAAAGCGCTGACCTGGGGTTGTTGGTTTGAGCTTAATGACTCCCATTGTTTTTTCAGTTATTTGCTACTTCAACGATTTTAAACAGTATCAGCGTAGATATCAATTACTTCGCCTTTTTTCAGTGTCACAATGGCTTTTTTATACGTTGAAGTAATACCACTTATAGCCTTACCCCGTGACATTCTGGTTTTTTTTCTGCCTATAGCACGCATAGTATCTACACTTGCTACACTCACGCCATACATTTTTTCGATGGCATTCGCGATTTCAATTTTATTGGCAGTTTTAGATACCTCAAATACATACTTACCCAAGTTGCTGAGTGCAGTAGCTTTTTCGGTTAATATCGGTCGTTTGAGTACACTCATTGTCTTACTTGTTCAAGATATTTTCTAGCTTCGACACTGCAGTTTCGCTAATCAATAATATTTCTGCGTTGATTAAGTCATAAGTACTGACCTCATCGGCAGTTGTAATGTTCACTTTTGGAATATTACGTCCTGACAAAAACACATTGTTGTCGTAATCCGGCAAAATAAGGAGCGTTTTCTTTCCAACAAGCGCAAGCGCAGTCAACATTGAAAGATATTGCTTGGTTTTCGGTCCTTCGAAAGTAAAGTCTTCAACAACCGAAATGCCATTTGCTTTTGCTTTTGCTGAAAGTACTGACTTACGAGCCAATACCTTTACTTTTTTGTTTAGCTTAAAGCTATAATCACGTGGTCTTGGTCCAAAGACACGTCCACCACCAACAAATACAGGAGATTTAATCGAACCTGCACGTGCTCCACCTGTGCCTTTTTGACGCTTAATCTTTCTCGTCGAGTATGCAACCTCGGCACGTTCTTTTGACTTATGCGTTCCTTGGCGTTGATTAGCCAAGTACTGCTTTACGTCCAAATACACTACGTGTTCATTGGGCTCAATACCGAACACTTCATCGGAGAGAGCTATTGTTTTACCCGTAGCCTGTCCTTTTATATTTATTACTGAAAGTTCCATTGTCTTGTGTCTTGATTCGCCGTTGCGATTGATTACTTTTCAATGATTACAAACGAATTCTTCGCACCTGGCACTGAGCCACTGATAACGACGAGATTCTGCTCAGGGATTACCTTCAACACTTTAAGGTTCTGAACCTTAACTCGGTTATTACCCATACGACCTCCCATGCGAATACCTTTAAATACACGCGAAGGAAATGAACAGGCACCAATTGAACCAGGGTGACGTGCACGGTTATGTTGTCCGTGCGTTTGACCACCTACTCCACCGAAGCCATGGCGTTTAACAACACCCTGAAAACCTCGACCTTTGACAGTACCTACCACATCCACAAAGTCTCCTTCAACAAATACGTCAATTACAGAGAGCGCCTGACCAAGTGCGAGTTCAACTTCAAACTCTTTAAACTCAACCAATTTACGCTTAGGAGTTGTACCTGCCTTTTTAAAGTGACCCATGAGCGGCTGGGTCGTATGCTTTTCTTTTTTCTCACCGAAACCGAGTTGAACAGCTTTGTATCCATCAGTTTCTTCGGTTCTTACCTGTGTTACTACACAAGGACCAGCTTCAATTACTGTACACGCCAGAGCCTGCCCGTCCGCAGTGTACACGCTTGTCATCCCGATTTTTTTTCCTATTAAACCAGACATCTTTTTGATTTACAGCAGGTTATAAAATTTATTTTGTAAAACGGATTGCAAAGGTCGGCAATCTATTTTATTAATCCAAATTACATCGATTTTTTATTTTCAAAACAGCAATAAAAAAAGTCAGACGTTTTTACATCTGACTTCAGTTAATGTGGCACAGCTAATAAATTGCTAAACCAGATATTGAATTCAGATGCGGTTTCCTTTCGGACCTTCACCTAATTTGTATTTTCGTAATGAAATTATCAAACTGTCTTTTGAAAAGGCTCGCAAAGGTCTGCATTTTTTACTAAAAACACAACCTATTTTATTATTTTTTTTACGAAATAATTTTTGATGTTTAATTTTGACACCAATCCATATAAATAAAGTAAGTGTGAAATATAAACCTTGGCACTATTTTCGTTAATGTGAAATACGAGGACAAACCCGTAAAATATGGCAAATCTAAGAGTTCGATTGGCAATCATTTTGGTATGTGGGATCGCTTGTCAATCTACTTTAGCGCAAACAAGGCGCAATAATATCTATCGCAACGTTCCCGCTTTTGGTGTTTTAAAACTTAGTTTTGGTACGGGTTTTTCCTATTATATAGGCGATATGCGGGCTAAAACGGATCTTCGATTTATTCAGCCCCATTTGGCTGTGGCACTCAATTATCGGTTGGCAGAACGTTTTTCGGTAAGAGGTGAAGTAGACCTGTATAGAATCTCTGGTAAACAGGCTGGTGGACCTATTTGGTACAACAACCTTTCTTTCCGTTCCGACAATGTCGCCGCTTATGGGGGTCTTCAATTTGATATTTTTCAGTACAGCGATGACCGCTTTTTGAAGCCTTATTTATTTGGAGGGTTAGGAATAACAGGAATTAATCCAAAGGCTAAATATGAGGGGAATTGGCAAAGTTTACCTCCGCTTATGACTGAAGGGGTGGCTTATAAGCGCAGTACACGAATTGGGATTTTGGGTTTTGGCGTTTCCTGGAAATATAACAATCGTTGGAATTTTGCCGTTGAATTAAGCGACAATTTTGCCAATTCAGATTATTTAGATGACGTAAGTACGGTTTATCCCAACCCTGCCGGCATGTCTGAATTGGCACTCAGGCTTTCAGACCGACGCCCTGAGCTCGACCCTGCCACATTGCCTGTAGGTTTCAGCGCACGAAATGACGCAGGCAATCAACGCGGAAATCCCAAAGTCAAAGATTCCTATGGATTTCTTTCCTTTCGAGCAGAGTATGTGATTGGGACACAGGCCAAAAGAGCCGAAAAACGGAAACTAAGGTGTTATTAAGTAGTTGTACACAATTATTTTACATTTTGTTCTTTGAAAATTTGATTTGATAGTTTACTCCAAAAGAACCCCAAATATTATCAAGAGCTATCTTTAAAGTATTCAAGTCCTTGTAGTCTTGTGGCTTTATCCGCACGGATTGTCATGGTTATTCCAAACAATAAATCAATTCTTTTGCAAGGATATTTAGGCGGCATTTTTAATTATTGGTTCGGATTTTACAAAGTTATCCACATAAGGCCTTTGACTTTTTATTACAGCA